>JAUZPW010000138.1 GCA_030705725.1 Bacillota bacterium | reverse complement strand
AGCTTAAGGAAATTTCCGTTGCCGAAACAGTTGAGAAAAACGAGGAGATACTGACAAAGCTGTTTGTAAACGTGGATATTTTACGTAAGAGGTATATAGAAAGCAGCCAGGGCAAAACCCAGAAGTATTTTATCGCATTCTTCGACGGCGTCGTCAATTCTGAAATAATGAACGATTTTATAATCAAGCCGCTTATGCTTTCGTCGGTCGTTCAGGGCTCAGACCCGGTTGAAACGGTCATCAGACAGATCGTTATGATAAACGAAGTGGGGAAGGCTTATGATTATGAAAAAATAACGGAAGCCATCACGTACGGCGACACCGTTTTATTTATCGACGGCGTGGACTGTGCGCTTATACTGAACACCAAGGGCTTTAGCCTCAGAGCTATAGGCGAGCCGGAAGGCGAAAAAGTAATAATCGGGCCGAGGGAAGGGTTTACGGAATCCATTCTGGTGAACCTTTCGATGATACACAGAAAAGCAAGAACAAACGAGCTCAAAATAAAATTTCTTACGCTCGGAAGAAGGACGAAGACGCAGGCCTGCGTCTGTTATATGGAGGGCATAGCGGATAAGAGAATAATAAAGGAGGTTTTCAGGAGGCTCGGCGAGATCGATATGGACGGTGTGCTGGATTCTAACTATATAACCGAGCTTATAAAGGATCAGCCTTATTCTCCTTTCCGATCCACGGGATATACAGAGCGCCCGGACGTCGTTATCGGGAAGCTGCTCGAGGGACGCGTCGCGATAGTTCTGGACGGAACCCCGGCGGTGCTGACAGTTCCGTACCTTTTTATCGAAAACTTCCAAAGCAACGAGGATTATTACCTGAACTTTTATTACACGTCTTTTCAGAGAATACTGCGCATTCTGGCCTTTTTTATTACCACTCTTCTTCCGGGTCTTTACGTGGGAATGGCGGGCTACCACCACGAGGTTATGCCGACCCCTTTTATGATAAGCATTATGGGCGAGAGGAGCAGCGTGCCGTTTCCGGCGTATATTGAAGCGTTTTTTATGCTTTTGCTTTTCGATATTTTGAGGGAGACGGGTATCAGGATGCCGTCGACCATCGGCCAGGCGCTGAGTATAGTGGGCGCGCTTGTCATCGGGCAGGCCGCGGTTGAGGCGAAGATCGTCGCCTCCCCAATGATAATTATAGTGGCTACGACCGGGATTACGAGCCTTTTAATACAAAAGGTCAACGCGCCGATGATTTACGGGCGCACGCTTGTCCTTTTCCTGTCGGCGACCTTCGGCTATTACGGAACCGCGCTCGGAATATCCGCCGTGCTCATACACATATTAAATCTTAAATCGTTCGGGATCTCACAGATTTCATTGGACGGAAAGATGACGTTCCAGGAGGGCAATGATATTGTTATAATGGCGCCGTGGTGGAAAATGGTCACCAGACCGAGGCAGATCGGAGTTAACCGTATAAGAATGAGGGAACGCGATGAATAAGCGGATTAGGAAAGCCTCATGCATTTTAGTTTCCGCGGCGCTTTGCGCTTTTTTGTGCGGATGCTGGGATTACCGCGGCGTAAACGAGGATACCGTCGTATTCGGGGTCGCTGTAGACAAAACAAAAAAAGGTGATTACCACCTCTCTTATGAGATTCTGGATTTAATCAATACGAGCAAGGAAAAGGGCGTAAAGACGAAAATGATAGAGTCTGAGGGAGATACAATTTTCGAAGCGGTCAGAAGCGCGAAAAAAAAGCTCGCGAATAGGCTTTATTTTGGTAATACACTGGCTATCGTAATCAATAAGGAACTTGCTAAGGGTGAAGGAATCTCCGATATTCTTGACTGCTTTCTGAGAAATTCAGAATGCCGTGAAACAACCGAGGTCGTCATATCGGAGGGAGATACGGCCGGCGAGATTTTGTCGGCCGACGGCTGCGACTCGGCTATTATTTCGAGCGAGGTAGATAAAATAGTTGAAAACGATCAAAAGGAGACGGGGTCGGCGAGAAGACAGCAGCTTTATCAAGTTTACAATACGCTGACGGGAGAGGGCACAAGCCTGGGGCTGCCGGCTTTCAGCATAACTTTGAATGAGGGCAAACCCGCCGCCGAAGTGGCGGGAACAGCCGTTTTTAAGGGAGATAAGCTTCAGGGATTTTTAACGCCCGAGGACAGCAGGTATTACCTTTTTGTGACAAATACGCTAAAGGGAGGGGTTATAAGCGTATCTTCGCAGGAATCCCTCTTTGACGATATGTCGCTTGAGATTACGGAAAACAGCACAGACACATCATTTGAAAACAAAAACGGCGTTATTAAGCTGAAGATAAAAACAAACACGACGGTGGAGCTTTCGGAGACAAAGAAAGAAACGGAGCTTACCACCGGTCAGGAGATCAAAAATATTCAAAATGCTGCCGAGAAAAAGATAAAGGAAAATATGATCAGGGTGATCCGCCAGACGCAGAAAAAGTATAACGGCGATATATTCGGCTTCGGTCAGATAATCTATAAAAAAGACCCGAAGCTGTGGAACAAGCTCAGGTCGGACTGGGACAGGATGGTTAAGGATATGGATATCGAGGTTTCTTGCAAGGTCACGGTCAGCGCCACCGAAATGATGATGAGCTAGCGGGGGAAAAAATGCTTACTATTATTGTGCTGTTAACCTATTTTTATATTTTTATTTTTGATTTTCTTCCGATGAAAAAAAACAGAAGTAAAAAAGAGATAATAATTTATTCCGTGTCGATGATACTGAGCCTTACAGTGCTGATTCTTTACACCTTTGGTATAAAAACCTCGCAGCCCACGGATTTTATAGCTAAGACGGTCGACGCCCTGTTGGGTATATAAAACCGCATTAAGATTGGAATGTACAATATGGAGAACGAATTCTTAACAAGGCGTCAGGCTATCTGCTTTCTCATAATTTTTGTTTTGGGAAGCACCATCGTGTTCGGAGTTACCGGAGAGCTAGAGCAGGACGCATGGATTGCCGTTATCGGCGGAGTCCTTATAGCCCTCGTTTTCTCTCTCGTTTATGCAAGGATAATGAAAATATACCCTGAAAAGAGCCTTTTCGGCATACTCGAGGAGGTTTTCGGGAAAATCTTAGGAAAAGTGCTCACAGTCATTTTTACATGGTACGCTATCCATCTGGGGGCGGCTATTATGCGGACGTTTACAGATTACGTTTCCTCAACCGCACTTCCGACTACTCCTCCGATTGTTATAATGATCGTTATGCTCGCGGTAGTTTTATACCTTGCCAAAAGCGGCACGGAAACGTTTGGAAAATGGTGCGTCGCCGCTATAATGATTATTATACCGGTTTTTATTTCCGTGACTCTTTTTTCGTTAAAGGGCATGAATTTTGCTAACCTTCTTCCGGTGTTCAGTCACGGATTAGGTAAAACGCTTTCCGTTTCTTATACCCAGTTCTCGCTCCCATTTGGAGAGATCGTGCTTTTTCTTGCCGCCGCGGGAACTGTCAGGAAAGAGGACAGTCCCTACAGAATATATATTTATTCAATTCTTTTAGTGGGCCTTATCGCGTTGATAGTAAATCTCAGAAACCTCGCTGTATTAGGACCGGAATTGGTAAAGGAATCTTATTACCCGTCTTTTACCACGGCAAAGATAGTCAATATCGGAGAATTTCTCGCCAGGATCGAGAGCCTAATCTCAATGAATTTTATGCTTGCTGGGCTGACTAAGATCTGCTTTTGCGTAATAGCCGCATCAATGGGAACGGCTAGTCTGTTTAACGTCAAGAAATACAACGTTTTTATGGCGCCGACCACATTCACGATCATTGCTTTGAGCCTGAATCTTTATAAAAACCAGATGCAGCTTTTTGAGTTTGTAAAGGAATATCAGTTTTATGTAATTCCGTTTCAGATAATTCTGCCTTTGATAATCTGGATCGCTGCCGAAATTAAATCGCGGATAAAACGAATAGATCAGGACAAAGAATCCGCTTAATATTGTAATAGGGAGCCTGTTTTGGTAAAATAGAAATATTATTGCGGAGAATCGGCCGGAGAGATAATGATGGTTCAGGATATTTTTTTCAGCGATTGTGTCGATGAAATATTGAGTACCAAGGAATTTCTTTTAATGGAAGCTTTTTTGCAGCACGGAAAAACGACGTGTCTCGGTCACTGTCTCAAGGTAGCCGGGCTAAGCTATATTGTTTCAAAAAAACTAAACCTCCGCTGCGACAACAAAAGTCTTATAAGGGGTGCTCTGCTGCACGATTTTTTTCTTTACGACTGGCATGAGAAGGACGCCTCCCACAGGCTGCACGGGTTTTCTCATCCAAAAACAGCGCTTAGAAATGCCGAGCTTTATTTTACGCTGAACAACAAGGAGCGGGATATTATCGCTAAGCATATGTGGCCGCTTACGCTTAAGCCGCCTAAGTGCAGAGAGGCTTTCCTCGTCTGCGTGGTGGATAAATGCTGCGCGGCTTTCGAGACCTTTTCACCGCTATTTTCCAAAACCGGGGTGAGATAATTGATATTTACCGGAACGGTATTTTTATGGTTTCTTATATACAGCTTCATCGGGTGGTCATATGAGTCCACGCTTTGTTCCGTTAAAGCGGGAAGACTAATAAACCGAGGCTTCTTAAACGGACCGGTTTGCCCGGTTTACGGAGTGGGGGCGCTTGCCGTGCTTCTCTTCCTGAACGGGGAAAAAAATATCTTCGCATTGTTCTTTTCTGGTATGACGATTACCTGCACTGTAGAGTACATAACGGCTTACATACTTGAAAAATCTTTCGGCGCCAAATGGTGGGATTACTCAAAGCACCGCTTTAACCTTCACGGCAGGATCTGCCTTCTGGGGGCCGTTACGTTCGGTTCTTTTTCGGTGCTGCTCGTTAAGTATATTCATCCGTTTGTGTCGGGATTAACGGCAGGTATTCAGAAAAGCGTAGTCTTACCGCTCAGTCTGACTCTTTTTGGCCTGATGCTTACAGATCTCTTATATACGGTAAACCACATCCTTCACTTAAACGGCAGACTAAAGGAAATCCAGCACGCCATCAACTCGTTTATGTCGGTGCAGCTCAACAGGGCAGAGGACGTTGGTATGGCGCTGCTTGACGGCTTTGAAAGCAGCAAGTTTTTTACGGAGCAGATT
>JAUZPW010000137.1 GCA_030705725.1 Bacillota bacterium | reverse complement strand
AGGAGGAGTTTTTATGGTAGCAGGACACCTGACAGAAAAGAAAGGTTTATACTATATCGTACTTCAATATGCCACCTGGGAAGGGGTATATAAGCACAAATGGATACCTACCAAGCTGCATGTCAAAGGCAATAAGAAACGGGCTGAAGAGATGCTGATGGAGGCCAGACGGAATTTCGTACCGGAAACCGCGCCTGTCGAAAAGGATATGCTGTTTGCCGATTTTCTGGAGAAATGGCTGGAAATCAACAAGCCGGCCGTCCAACTGTCGACGTATTCTTCCTACTCGAATATGGTTAAACGCATTATCGGTCCATATTTCAGAAAGAAGAAAATAACGCTTTCCGGCCTGAAACCGATGGACATCCAGAACTACTACATGGAGGAGCTCAAGCGGGTAAAGGCAAGCTCCGTGCTCCATTATAACGTTGTCATTCATAAGGCGCTGAAATACGCGTTCAAAACAGACCTGATCCCGTCAAACCCCGCGGACAAAATCGAACGCCCCAGAAAGGAACGTTTCACCGGCAGCTTTTACGACAGCGAAGAGATGGATAAGCTCTTTGAGGCCGTCAAGGGCACAAGACTGGAACTTCCGGTTTTCCTGGGCGCGTTTTACGGTCTGCGCAGAAGCGAGGTGCTCGGACTGAAGTGGGATGCCATCGACTTTGCGAAGAACATCCTCACCATCCGGCACACCGTCGTCGAATGCTGCATCGACGGCAAGCAGATTTTTGTGCAGTCGGATTCCACGAAGACGAAATCCAGCATGCGGACGCTCCCGCTGGTGCCACAGTTTCGTGAGAAGCTGATGGCAATCAAACAGCAGCAGGAGGAAAACCAGAAGCTGTGCGGCAATTCTTACGGCAAAGATTATATGGGGTATGTCTGCGTGAATGAAATGGGCGATCTCACCAAGCCGAGCTATATCACGGACACGTTTCAAAAAGTGCTGAAAAGAAACAATCTGCGCAAAATCCGCTTTCACGACCTTCGCCACAGCTGCGCGAGCATGCTTCTGAGAAACAACGTGCCCATGAAGCAGATTCAGGAGTGGTTGGGTCACAGCGATTTTTCAACCACAGCCAATATTTATGCACATCTGGATTACAGTTCAAAGATATCCAGCGCGGAAGCGCTGATGGCAGGTGTGCATCTGGACGGGCTGATGTAACGAGCGGTGAAAGTGAGGAAAACGAGCCTGAATCTCATATTTTTTCCGAGTGATTTTTGCAGCAAAAAGCCTGCAAAATCAATGCTTTGCAGGCTTTAAGTTTGGCGGAAGCGGTGAGATTCGAACTCACGTGCCCTTGCGGACAACCGCATTTCGAGTGCGGCTCGTTGCGACCACTTCGATACGCTTCCGTATATATTTTCAGCTCTTCAAATCAGCTCCCGGACAAAAGTGAGAACTGACGGTGAGAACTTTTCAAAAGGAACTTGCCGGGCATCCCCGGAAAAGGCTGTAGAATCTGGATTCCTGTCTGGAGGCGGTTCAATGGGCGCCCGACTTTCGAGTCAGGGCCGTTGCGACCACTTCGATACTCTTCCATGTTAAATTTAGCTTTGCGAGGACTCAAAATCATCGTTTCGGGCAAGCCCCGCTGATCCCGCTTCCCTGATTCTTAAAGTTCCGCACTTATTAAAATACAATAAGATGCGTCTCTTGTCAACTGGTAAGCAAATATTATTGATTAAATCCCGGGTATATATTATAATAACTAAGTTACCATATAGAATATGCGGCGTCCGGCAGGGCCGCGCTAGTTGGGGAGTCAGCGGTTCTCTGTACCTGAAGTCCGCTATAGCAGGAGCGAATTCCGTCAATGAGGCCCACCGGTGTGCTGTCGGATCCGGGCAAGCAGTGATGATAAGCCGATCCCGCGCAACAAAAACCCGTGAACCATGTCAGGCGGGGAACCGAGCAGCATTAAGCGGTTCTTTTGTGTGCCTCGGGTCTAGCGGTTTTGAGCCGGCTGCCCGGGTTACGGGCGTATCGGTGTTTCGAAGGACGGTGTGCGGCCCTGCCGGGCGTCGTATTCTATTGTTTAAAAAGGGAGGATAATGTTTGATGGCATATCAGGCGCTGTACAGGAAATGGCGTCCTCTTGTTTTTTCGGACGTATCATCCCAGGAACATGTAACTCAAACGCTTAAGCATCAGGTTGAGACAAATCATTTGTCCCACGCCTATCTTTTCACCGGAACAAGGGGCACGGGAAAAACTACCTGCGCTAAGATTCTGTCCCGCGCCGTAAACTGTGAAAACCCGCAGAACGGCGACCCGTGCAACGAATGTCCTTCCTGCAAGGGGATTTTGTCGGGAAGCATACTTGATGTTCTTGAAATAGACGCCGCGTCGAATAACGGCGTCGATAATATCCGCGACATCCGCGACGAAGTCGTCTATACTCCCGCTTCCGTAAAAAAGCGCGTCTATATAATCGACGAAGTGCATATGCTCTCCGCCGGGGCTTTCAACGCTTTGCTAAAAACGCTTGAAGAGCCTCCCGAGCATGTTTTGTTTATTCTTGCGACAACGGAAATTCAAAAAGTGCCGGCAACGATCCTTTCAAGATGCCAGCGCTTTGATTTTGTGCGCGTCCGCCCCGAGGATATATCCGCAAGGCTTATGAAAATCGCCGACGGTGAAGGCATTAAGCTCTGTCCCGACGCCGCTTCTAAAATCGCGCGTTTCGCCGACGGATCGATGCGCGACGCAATATCGATCTTCGACCGCTGCATATCAGGCGCAGAACCGCTGACATCCGAACGGCTTTCCTCTGTTTTGGGCCTTGCCGATAAGGCGTCCGTTCTCGGGCTTGTAAACGGCTTAGCCGTGTCTGACCTGCCTTCCGTGCTTGAAATCTTCTACGGCCTTTATAAGGCCGGGGTCAATATACCTTCGTTGTTCGATGAGCTGCTGGCAATTTTCCGAGACCTGCTTATAATCAAGCTTGCCCCTCAAAAATCGGGTGGACTTATTAGTCCGTCCTATGAAATGTCGGACCTTGCTCCGATAGCGGAGCGTATGAGCCTGGAGCGGCTGCTTTATATCTCGGGCGCTTTCAGCGACGCGCTTTCCCGTGTGCAAAAAAGCGGCAGCCGCGCGACGGATGCCGAAATGTGTTTTATTCGCCTTTGCGCTTTTCAGGAAAACACGGCGGTTTCAGCGTCGCCCGCGTTGTCCGCGCCCTCAGTGCCGGCCGCGCAGCCGTACTCAGCGCCGCCGCTTAGCCCCTCCCCCGCTCCCAAAAAGGATAAAAAGCCCGAGCCTCCCAAGAATGAGACCGCCGAATCCGGGCGCGACTGGGATCTTCTCGTTTCGAAGCTTGCAACAAAGGTCACTCCCTCGGTGTTCGCGCACCTGAATCTCGCGCAGGCGGGTTTTTCGGGCAATAAAATAGAAATCACGGTCGAGCCCGAAGCTATCGACTTCGTAAACCACGTAAAGGTCAAATCCGCTATCCAGGAAGCGGCGAAGGCTTTGTACCATGAGGATTTCAGCGTTCTGATAACCGCGCAGAGAGACGCGCAGCCGATCGACCCCCGTCAGGAACTGATAAAAAACGCCCGCCTGGGCGGAGTAAACCTTGAGATAAAATAACTCTTTCAGGAGGAATATCGATGAAACCCGGCAATTTTGGCGGAATGAACATGAATATGGGCAACCTTATGAAACAGGCGCAGAAGCTTCAGCAGGAAATGGCTGTAAAGCAGGCCGAGCTTCAGGAACGTGAATTCACTTCGGCGGTAGGCGGCGGAGCCGTCACGGCGACCGTCAAAGGCCAGTCTCTCGTCTCGCTCAGCATCAAGCCCGAGGCGGTGGACCCCGACGACGTCGAAATGCTCCAGGACCTGATAGTCGCCGCCGTGAACGAAGCGCTTAAAGAAGCGGCCGAGGCTGTCGCGAATGAAATGAAAAACCTGACCGGCGGCATGGGGCTTCCTCCCGGACTTTTTTAACCGGCGCTGAAAGGAAAATAAAATGAAATTTTTCGCGCCGCCTGTCGAGCGTTTGATCGAACAATTTGAACGTTTGCCCGGAATAGGCCATAAAACGGCTCAGCGGCTCGCATTTTATCTGCTGTCGCTGCCCAGGGAGGATGCGGAGGAATTTGCCGCGGCCATAACCGACGCAAAAAATACCGTGTTTACCTGCAAAATCTGTCAGAATCTGACCGATTCCGAAATCTGTCCCATATGCTCCGACCCGTCGCGCGACAAAAGCATAATCTGCGTCGTGACCGACCCGAAGGATGTAGTCGCGCTCGAGCGCACCAGGGAGTTTAGCGGCCTTTACCATGTGCTTCACGGCGCCATATCTCCGCTAAATCATATCGGGCCGGACGACCTCAGGATCCGCGAGCTCGTGCTTCGCGCGTCCGAGGACGATGTTTCGGAGATAATAATGGCGACTAACCCCGACACCGAGGGCGAAGCTACCGCAATGTATATTTCAAGGCTCTTAAAGCCGTTCGGCGTCAAAATAACTAGGCTCGCTTACGGCGTTCCCGTCGGCGGCCATCTGGAATTTGCGGATGAGGTCACTTTAGGCCGCGCGCTCGAAGGCCGCCGCGAGATATAAGGGAAAAGACTGCCGGCTTATTTGCTTAAGCCGGCATTTTAATAGTTTAACGTGAGGCGATAAGATGCGGCTAAAAAAAGGCGATGTTATTCTCACGGCAGCGGTGCTTTTTATATCGGCCGCCCTTTTCGTCATATTCCTCCGCATGCCGTCGCAAAACGTAACGGCCGTTATCACCGTCGATGGGAAAGTAAAGAACAAAATTGTTCTGAGCGGATTGAAAGACCCCTTGAAGCTCAGCTTTTCAAACCTCGGCTACACTGACGTCGTGCTGGCGGAAAACGGAAAGATCCGCGTCCAGTCCGCCGATTGCCCCGATAAGGTCTGCGTCCGCACGGGCTTTATCAGCCGGCCCGGCCAAAGCATAGTCTGCCTTCCCTCCCGCCTCGTCATAAGGCTCAAGGGCGAAAGCAAAAGCGGACTGGACGCGGTGGTGAACTGATGAAAGAAAACAAAACGGTAACGGCCCGGAAAATTGCCGTTCTCTCGGTTCTGACCGCGCTCTCGCTGGCGCTTTCGCTTCTTGAGCAAATGCTCCCGCTCGCGCTTATAGT
>JAUZPW010000136.1 GCA_030705725.1 Bacillota bacterium | reverse complement strand
TTTAAGACGAACGGTTTCTTCGGCAACCGAGGTTTTATCCGCAAATAAGGCGGCTTCGGCCAGAATCCTCTGCGGGTCGATTCCTGCTCCAGATAAAAGCTCGGTCATGCGCTGCTCCATTTTGGCGCGGTATTCCTCGACCGTTTTGGGCGAACGTTCTTCAATAAAAGAGTTAAGTTCAGAAATAAAACCGGCGCGCCCGAGGACATCGTTTACAAGCTTTTCGCCTTCGGTCTCGCGCATCTTGTTAAATTCGGAAAGCGCGGCTTCCAAAACCGTGAGTACGTCGTTTTTGAGTGTCTGGGCATCGGTTTCTTCTTTTGTTATATCAAAAATTTCGGGAAAGCCGGCCACTTTTGTAACCGTGATGTCGTCGGCAATCGAATACTCGTCGCGGATTGCGTAAAAGGCCTTGAGATAGCTCTCAAGAACGTTTCTGTTCAAGCTTATCTTTACATTTTCTTCCGGCGGAGCGTCGACAGAAATGAAAACATCGAGCTTGCCTCTCGCGACCGAAGATTGGATTGTATTTTTAACGGGTTCCTCAAGAAAACTGTAAACTCTGGGGCACCTTATATTGAAATCCAAATAACGGTGGTTGACGCTTCTCAGCTCAACCGCAATTTTCCTTCCGTCGATCGTCTGTTCCGAGCGTCCGAAACCCGTCATACTTTTTAGCATCGGCAAATACCTCTGAATTTAATTATCAATATATTATATCAGTTTTGTAAGCTATAATCAATTTATTATTAACATACGACCCTGCTTTTAAACCAGCCGATTAAAAGCGTAAACGCAAAATCATAAATAATAAACACAACGTTTGCGGCTGCAAAAAAAACAGGAAGCCTGACGAAGGTAAAAATTTTTGGGATACCGGCGATGCCGGTCGAAATGTATAAGCTTATCGCGAGGGCTAAGCTGAAGGCAAGAATCTTAAGCAGCAATTCCGCGGGCAGCTTTCTGATTTTTTCTATAAAGAATTTCAAAACAGGATAATAGCCTAAGAAAAACGAGTAAAGAAAAGCCGGCGTTTTATCGGGCAGAAGCATAAGAGATAAAGCGGCGGTTGCAGCAAAACTTAATAGCGCGCAGCCCGGACCGTGAATTATAAGCAGCGCGGCAATCGGAATCCCAGCGGCGGCGGTAAGCGCCAGGCGCGCAGTCGGAAGCAGCGCCGCAATATATAGATCGATCACCGAAATCGCGCAAAAAAGAGAGCCTAAAGTAAGCGCGGATGTTTTTTTCAAATTCATATCATGCCGGCTCCTAGCAGCATCTTATAAGGTCTCCGCCCATCATCTCACAGCAGCAGTCAGCGCATAAAAGGTTCATGCAGCAGTCACAGCCGTTCATTCCGCTGACGGGCCCGCCGTATGTACGGTAAGTTTCATTCATCCTAAGCATATTGTTCAGCGCGTTTCTGTATTCCATGTTGTTCGGATTCATGCTGCATGCAGCTTCGAGATGGCGCTTCGCCTCGTCAAACCAACCTTTTCTGTAAAGCACGGTACCCATAAGGAACTCCCATTCGGCGTCGTGATCCGATACGGAGCGCAGAAGCGCCTCGGCCTGGGCTATGTTTCCCATTGAAATATAAGACCTTATTTGGGAATATATATTACCGTAGCTGCCGTCCTGACGGTAGCTCTGCTGATTTCTTCCGTAGCCGCCGGAGCTTCCCGCCGGGCCAGAGCCGCCTCCGGATATTGCATTATACGCCTCATTGATCTCCTTCATTTTTTCTTCGGCGAGATCGGCGAGAGGATTGTTGTGATAGTTATCCGGATGATACTTTCTGGCAAGCTCCCGGTACGCTTTTTTTATTTCTTCTTCGGTAGCGTCTCTCGACACGCCCAGAACCTTATAGGGATCGTCCATTTTTTGCTCCTTTTCGTGCGGTAAGTATTTGCAGTGTAACGGCTTTCAGTCCGAAATATATAATATCCGAAAGTACGTCCCTGTCTCTTGACAGCTCCAGAAGCTCAAACGCTCCGGCGATATTGGACAGGGAATTTTCAAGCGTAAACAGAAGCTCCCGCCTCTCGTCACCCGAAAGCGCCCGGCCCGAAAGCGAATAGCGGAGGGCTACCGGATTGTAGCGCTTCTTCTTCATATCGTCCTCTAAATCGTTTACGGCATCGACAAGATAAATCCAACGCCCGAGGTGATAAAGAAAATGGGTCAGTATACGGGAGTTCTTTTCTGAAAAATCCGTTTCGCAGGCCGCCGCGGACAAAATTTCTGCAAACGTATCTGCGGCTTTGTCTATCGAATCGTTTTTTTCCTTTTCAATTTCTGAAAGAGCCAGGAGCCTCAGTCTTACGGTTTTATCGAAGTCCGGCCTGTACCCGGCGGCTTTACGGTATTTCGGGCGCATCCAGAGCTTCAGAAAACGCGCGGATAGCGATTTTACAAAAGATTCGTCCTCAATTTCATCCAAAAGCTTATGATATGTCAGGATAACGCTTAAATCGGCGCATAACGAAAGTGTTTCGTCTGGCGGGCGGTAATCGCTGCCCTTAAAAGGTTTCGCCGGGCACCTTGTGTGGTTATTGCCCGAATCCTCCTTGAACGCGCCCAAAAGCAGCGCCATAAAAGCAAGGTCGTAATTCAGGATAAGTCGCGTGAGTTTCCCGTACCGTTTACCCAAAGCGTAGCAAAGTCCGCAGTACACGCACTTAAACCGGGCTTCTTCATCCCCGGTAAACTTTGATTTCAAGGGGCGCACATAACCGAACATTAAACGTCCACCATGCAGTCAGTCTTTTACTATTCTTTTTATCTTAAAGACAACGTCTTTAGATTTCTGAAGCCGGCGGTTCAGGAAATAAACGACAGCGATTCCGGCAAAAAAGCCTATGGCGCCGTTTAAGCCGCCCGGAAGGCCCGTCAGCTTTCCAAGGAAAATATATGAAAGGAAGAACAGCAGAAGCGGCGAAAGATAGGAAACCGCCGCAAGCTTCAAAATTTTGCCGGTGTCCGAAGATACCATCACGGTGTCTCCTTTACTGGCGTTGACCGTGTTTATCGCCCTGACGTGGATTATTTCGGGCGTGCCGCAGCCGTGGCAGCTGCCGCAGTCATGCCCGCATGAGGATTGCCTGCGCACCTCTATTTCGGCGGTTTTGTTATCGTATATTGCGGTAATTTTGGCAATTTGTTCCATGTGTTCACCTAAATTAAGGGCTTATATTCTTCCATTATGCGTTCGGCGGCTTTTATTCCGTCAACCGCGGCGCTCATTATCCCGCCGGCGTAGCCGGCGCCCTCGCCGCAGGGAATAATGCCGGAAACCGTTACGCTTTCCAGCGTATTCGCTTTTCTGCCGATACGGACCGGTGAAGACGTTCTGGTTTCGGGAGCTGTGAGAAACGAGCCCGAAGAAGCAAAGCCGCTGATTTTTTTATCGAATTGCAAAAGCGATAGTCTTATCGTTTCAGTCACAAAATCGGGGAAAATATCATCTATTCCACAAAATTTAACCCCGCGGGGATAAGTCGGCGAGATTTCGAATCCGTTATCGCGTGCAGCCGCGCCTAAAAAGTCCCCCGCCCTTACGCAGGGCGCGGCATAATTTCCGCCGCCTGCCGCAAAAGCCGCCTGTTCGATCTTTCTTTGAAAATTAACGCCCGACAAAGGGTCAACCGATCCAAAATCGTCGGGATTAACAGACACCACGACGGCGCTGTTGGCGTTTCTTCCGTTTCTATGATGCAGGCTCATACCGTTTGTAACGACGCCGCCCTGCTCGCTAGCAGCGGCTATTACCGAACCGCCGGGGCACATGCAGAAACTGTAGCAGGCTCTTCCGTTTACCTGCGCGGTCAAAGCGTATTCCGCCGGGGGAAGGATTTTGTTCCCGGCATGCCCGCCGTATAAAGCCCGGTCAATACGCTCCTGCGGGTGTTCGATGCGAACTCCGACCGCAAAAGGCTTCGAGGATAAAAAAACGCCCGACTTTAATAATTGCGGGAAGGTTTCTCTGGCGCTGTGTCCGACGGAAAGTATCAGAATTCGGCAGGGTATGGCTCCTTCTTCCGTTATAACGGCGGAAACCGAAGAACGGTCTGTTCTGAAACCGGTCGCCTCCGTCGAAAAACGTATTTCACCGCCTGCTGAAAGTATTTCCCGGCGTATTGATTTTATAACGTCTTTTAAAAGATCGGTTCCTATATGCGGCTTCGCGTTAACCAGTATTTCCTTGGGAGCGCCATGCGCGACAAGTTCGTTTAACACAAGCTCGCATCTCTCGTCCGAAATGCGCGTCGTAAGCTTTCCGTCTGAATAGGTTCCCGCCCCGCCTTCGCCGAACTGAACGTTTGCTTTCGGGTCAAGACAGCCTCCGCCGAAGAATCCGGCAACATGTTTATCGCGCTCGTCGATTGACGGTCCTTTTTCCAGAATTACGGGACGGTATCCGTGTTTTGCAAGCATAAGTCCCGCGAACATACCCGCAGGCCCAAAACCTATAATTACAGGCGGGCTTTCAAGCGGGTGACTGCCTTTAGGGCTGATTTCAAGTTTTTCGGCTTTTTTGCGGACGTAAAAAACGGACTTATCAGAAAGGATTTTATCCTCAAGGTCACCCGGAATATCCAACAGCACGGAATAAATGACGGAAATTTTGCCGTGGCGCGCATCGAAAGAGCGCTTATAAACCGATATTGACGAGACGAGGCCGCGCGGCACCGATAAACGCTCAATAGCCGCGTCATACGCATCCCCGGCCCAAGAGTCAAGCGGGAGCCTTATATTCGAAACAACAATGCTCAACGTTTTTTCACTTCCACCGGAACGGTATAATCTCCGATAAGCCCGACATCGGGGTTATCCCTTATCGATATGTTTACGGGTGCCTGCACGGTTATTCCGTCGGACAGAGAAACTCCCCTTAAGTCGGCGACGGCCGTCAGCATATCGGGAGTAATTGCATTTAATACGCTATTATGTCCCTGCAGCTTTATATCGATAGAATTTGCTTTTACATTAAAAATATATTGTGCGTTTTCTGTTTGTCCAGTGACATCAAATTTAGTTACCGTAAAGCTTTTCTTTTCAATACCGTTAAGATGTATTTTGATGCTGACGGTGTTGACTCCATCGACGTTTACAAGCCCGTTCGGCATTTCAAGACGCATTGTTACAACCATTCCGT
>JAUZPW010000135.1 GCA_030705725.1 Bacillota bacterium | reverse complement strand
GATAGCGATTAAAAACGAAACCTCGTACAGCCCCGATATAAACGCGCTGGTTAAGCTCGGGCCGTCGCTGAAGCTGTCCGGCGACGGGCCGCAGGTGCTGATATTCCATACCCACACTACCGAGTCGTACACGCCCACCGGTGAAGATTCCTATGCCGCGGATGAAAACAACCGCACCCTGGACAACAGGTATAACGTTGTGCGTGTCGGGGATGAAATAGAAAAAGTACTAAAACGAAACGGAATAAACGTAGTTCATATTACAGGCAGTTATTTCGATTATCCCTCCTATACCGGCTCCTACACTCGTTCGCTTGAAGCCGTGACAAGGCAGCTAAAAAAATACCCCTCGATAAAAGTCGTGCTCGATATACACCGGGACGCCATGATAACCTCTAAGGGCGTAAAATACAAAACGGTCTCGAAAATAAACGGGAAATCCGCCGCTCAGATCATGTTCGTCTGCGGCACAGATAAGGGCGGCCTTTCCCATCCGGACTGGCGCAGAAACCTGGCGTTCGACGTGACGCTGCAGAAAGCGCTGCTCGCTAAATATCCCGACATTATGAGGCCGATAAATTTACGTCAGGCGCGCTTTAACCAGCATGTCTCGCCGTGCGCCGCGCTGGTTGAAATCGGCACCTCGGGAAACACGCTCGATGAAGCGGTCTATTCGGCCTCGCTGTTTGCCGACACGCTTTCAGGCATACTCAAAAAATACCGTAAATAAAAGAAGGTAAAAAAAATGGAAGTGCCCCCTGAGTGGAAAAAATATGTGGTGTCCGGCGCTCTCGCGGGTCTTGCAAACGGTTTTTTCGGCGCCGGCGGCGGCATCGTGCTGGTGCCTCTTTTTCTAAGGTGGCTGAAGCTTCCCGAGCGCGAGGCTTTTGCCACCTCGGTGTTTGTCGTTTTGCCCCTCTGCATAGCTTCCGCTGTTGTTTACGCCATGAAAAGCGGTATACCCTTACAGCTTGCGTGGCCCTATCTGCTGGGCGGATTTTTCGGCGGGATTCTCGCCGGGTTTATGTTTAAGCGCGTTTCCATGTCGTTTCTGCGACGGCTTTTCGGCGCTCTCCTGATTTACGGCGGACTTCGCGCGGTGCTGTCGCTGTGAGCGTCTTTATATCCGTTCTGATAGGCCTTGCCGCAGGCGTGCTGAGCGGCTTCGGGGTCGGAGGCGGCACGCTTCTGCTTTTGTACCTCGCGTTTTTTACATCCGCTTCGCAGCAGCAGGCGCAGGGCGTCAACCTGATTTATTTTATCGCCTGCGCACCGGCGTCGCTTGTCTCACATATAAAAAACCGTTATATAAAAATAAAGCCCGCGCTTTTAGCGTCGGGCGCGGGCGTCTTTACATCGGTATTCTCGGCGGTGCTGGCAAACTCCGTAGGCTCATCCCTGCTCCGGCGTTTTTTCGGGGTTCTGCTGCTTTACGCCGGGGTGAAGGAGCTGTTTTACAAAAAAAAGTAGCTCATGCGTTGTTCTTATAATCGAGATAATTCTGAAGTATGATCGAGGCGGCGACGGCGTCGACTATTTTTTTATGCTTAATCTCCCGTTTCCCCGACTCGCGCAGGATTCTGTGCGCGTCCACGGTCGTACGCCGCTCGTCCCACAGAACGACCGGCAGCCCGGTTTCCGTTCTTAGGCTCTCGGCGAATTCGGCGCACAGCCGCGCCCGCTCCCCCTCGGTCGCGTTCATGTTTTTCGGGTTTCCCAGAACGATTTCCGAGACGTTTCTTGATTTAGCCTCTAGCGCTATGGCGCCGAGAAGCCTCCCCGTGTCGCGCTCGTTAATAACGAACGCCTCGCCCGCTATAAGCCCCGTTATGTCCGAAACGCAAACTCCGGTCCTTGCTTCGCCGAAATCGATCCCCATTATTTTCAAATCGTTCACCTGTCCTTAATTTGTGTTATAATTATATTAAATAAATAGGTAAATGAAAATATTTTTTCTTGACGTTTTTTCCTTATTCTGATATATTATTTTTACCTATGCAGGGTTTCGCATTAGACCCTGTTTTTTGTTCGGCTTGTTAAGCCGGACAATTCCCCCTGCAAAGGGAGGCAAAATTAAAAGGAGGTGCCGATATGCGCGTAAAGATCACACTTTCGTGCACAGAATGCAAACAAAGAAACTATGACACAATGAAGAACAAGAAGAACGACCCCGACCGCTTGGAGATGAACAAATACTGCCGCTTCTGCAGGAAGCACACCTTGCACAGGGAAAGCAAGTAGTTTAGAAAGGAAGGGTGCATCCGAATGGCTGAAGAAAAAAAAGCGGTTTCCGCATCGGCTTCCAAAAAACCTAAACGCAGTATTTTTGCCGGTATTCAGAAATGGTTCCGGGAATTAAGGGCTGAAATTAAAAAAATCGTATGGTCGACCAGAAAACAGGTTATAAACAATACGGTTATAGTAATCTTTGCCGTGCTGCTGGTCGGAGTCTTTGTCTGGGCTCTTGATTTTGTTTTCGCTTTTGGAAGAGATATTCTTATCAGCACTTTGGGCTGATAAACCGAAGGAGCGTCCTCATGTCGGACAACGCCAAGTGGTATGTTATCCATACCTATTCCGGCTATGAAAACAAAGTAGCCGCAACAATTGAAAAGGCGGTCGAAAACCGCAAGCTCCACGATCTGATTCAGGTGATCAAGGTTCCGATGGAGACAGTCGTCGAAATCAAGGATAACGCGCGCAAAGAGGTCGAACGCAAGCTTTTCCCCGGTTATGTGCTTCTCAAGATGGTAATGACCGACGAAAGCTGGCATGTTGTCCGCAACACGCGAGGCGTCACCGGTTTTGTCGGCCCGTCTTCCAAGCCTGTTCCTCTTACGGATGCGGAAGTGGACGCGCTCGGCGTTGAAAAGCGTGAGATTTCACTTAACTATGCCGTCGGCGATAATGTCAAGGTCTGCGACGGCCCGCTTGAAGGCTTTATCGGTCTTGTCGAGGAAATAGAGCTTGACAAGAACAAGGTCAGCATAGTCGTGTCCATGTTCGGGCGCGAAACCCCCGTTGAGCTTGAGCTTGACCAGGTAGAGCCGTTAACCTGATCGCGTGTTTTCTTTTGGTGGGAGGGTGCCCCGAGTGCGCGCCCGCCGTTTACCACATTTTTTCTAGGAGGTGCAACTTAAAGTGGCACAAAAAGTAGTAGGATTTGTAAAGCTTCAGATTCCGGCGGGAAAGGCCACCCCGGCGCCGCCGGTAGGTCCCGCTCTCGGACAGCACGGCGTTAATATTATGGCTTTTACGAAGGAATTCAACGAGCGTACCAAGAACGACGTAGGTCTTATAATCCCGGTCGTTATAACCGTTTACGCCGACCGTTCCTTTACTTTCATTACAAAGACCCCGCCCGCGCCGGTTCTTATCAAAAAGGCGTGCAAAATCGAGACCGCGTCCGGAACTCCGAATAAGGTGAAGGTCGCAAAGCTCAGCCGCGAGGACTTAAAGAAGATTGCCGAGATGAAAATGCCCGACTTAAACGCGGCAAGCGTAGAAGCCGCCATGAGCATGATCGCGGGAACCGCGAGAAGCATGGGAATCACCGTCGAGGAATAAAAGTTTAACCGAAAAGCACCGGTTTTAAACGGTGGGAGGGGCCCAAGGCCCCGAATAACCACTTATAGGAGGATAAAAAGTGCAAAGAGGAAAGAATTATTTGGAAAGCGCGAAGCTCGTTGACCGTGCAAAGCTGTACGATCCGGCCGAAGCGCTTGATACCGTTATAAAAACCTCAAAAGCGAAATTTGACGAAACGGTTGAGGTTCATGTCCGTCTCGGCGTCGATTCCCGTCACGCCGATCAGCAGGTCAGGGGCGCCATCGTCCTGCCTAACGGCACCGGAAAGAAAGTCCGGGTGCTGGTTTTCGCAAAGAACGAGAAAGCCAAGGAAGCCGAGGCCGCCGGAGCGGATTACGTCGGCGCCGAGGATCTTGTCGCCCGCATTCAGAACGAAAACTTCTTTGATTTCGACGTTGTCATCGCGACTCCCGATATGATGGGTGTCGTCGGACGTCTCGGCAAGGTTCTGGGCCCCAAGGGCCTCATGCCAAACCCGAAAGCCGGAACCGTTTCTATGGACGTCGCGAAAGCTATCCGCGATTCCAAAGCCGGCCGTATCGAGTACCGTCTCGATAAAACGAACATCATCCACTGCCCCTTAGGGAAGATTTCCTTCGGAAATCAAAAGCTTATCGAAAACTTTAACGCCCTGCTCGGCGCAATCGTCAAGGCGAAGCCCTCCGCGGCAAAGGGACAGTATATCCGCTCGTGCGTCATCGCGTCGACCATGGGCCCCGGGATAAAAATCAACCCCGGAAAGGTCAGCGAATAAAAAACTGAGCTTGACAGATTTTCCGCAAAATGATAATATAATACCGCTCAATCCTAAGACAGCAGGAGAGATTTTCTCGTAAACGGTTAAAGCCGTCCTGCCGAGGCCGGCATATTTATTTTTTAAGTATGAGTGCCCTCATGTCTTACGGACATTGACGGGCACTTTCTTTTATATCGGAGGTGAAAACTGTGCCTAATGCAAAAGTTCTGGAAGAAAAACAGGCTGTTGTTCATGATCTCGTCGAGAAGATGAAGAGTGCGAGCTCTGGCGTTCTGGTCGACTACAAAGGGATTACCGTCGAAGCCGACACAAAGCTCAGGCGTGAAATGCGTAACGCCGGCATCGAATACGCCGTCATTAAAAACACGCTTGCAAGCCTCGCCTGCAAGGAAATAGGATTTGAAGAACTGATCCCGTTCTTAAACGGAACCAGCGCTCTCGCGGTTTCTGAAAAGGACGCGGTCGCGCCCGCCAAGATTTTAAGCACTTATGCCAAAAAAAGCGGCGATAAGTTCAAAATCAAAGCCGGTTTTGTCGAAGGAAAAGTCATAAGCGAAAGCGGGGTCAAAGCCCTTGCCGAGCTGCCGCCGCGCGAAGTTCTCGTCGCGAAGGTGCTTGGAACAATGAACGCTCCTATTACCGGTTTCGTGCGTGTTCTGAACGCGAATATCACCGGTCTCGCCATCGCCCTCAAAGCGATTGCGGAGAAAAAAGAAGCGAATGCATAACCCTTAATCCGAAATTTATTAAAAAGAATATGGGAGGTAACCTACCATGGCAAGTGAAAAAGTTGCAAAGTTAATTGAAGACGTTAAAGT
>JAUZPW010000134.1 GCA_030705725.1 Bacillota bacterium | reverse complement strand
GCAGGCCCCGAGCCGCATTCCGGCATTTCGGGGATAGAAATATACACGCAGGTCGTTAAAAGCGTTTTCGACAAAATCGACAGCAACCGGAAGCTTTATAAAACGGCGTTAAGCCTTCTCAACAATTACAAGCTGGTAAAAAAAATCGAGCAGCTGACAAAAAATAAAATTTACGATAATTTCAAGAATATGGGCTATTCGCTGGACAGCCTGCCTATTCCGAGCGATCTGCTGCTTGAAATGATTGTTTCCATGTATTTCGGGGTTATTACCTGGTGGATAGACGAGGATTACAAATATTCTTCGAGCTATATGACCGAGCAGGTTATTAATTTTATATGGCTGGGCACGGGCAATTATATAAACATGGTTGCAGCCGGATTAAACGGAGCGAACGCAAGCAGAGAAAAAACCGGCCCTTTGAAAAATTAACGATTTGTTTATTTTTGTTTCAGGAAAGATGTTATAATATGAATGTAGACATTGACAACTGAATAATGACAAATACTGAAGGCAGAGGAGCTGACAAGTATGAAGTTCGTGTTTACAGGGAGAAAAGTGGAGGTTTCGGACGAGCTTAAAAATTACGCTCAGAAGAAATTTGAGAAGCTTGACCGCTACTTCAGCAAGGACGCGACGGTGCATCTTACCTTTAGCATTGAACGCGGAAGGCATTTGGTCGAAGCGACTGTAGTTCAGGGAGGACTATTTTTCAGAGCCGTCGAACGGACCGGAGATATGTACGCCTCAATTGATTCGACGGTGAGCATTATCGACCGCCAGATAAAGAAAAACAAGACCCGCCTTGAGAAAAAGCTCAGAACGGGCGCGTTTGAACGCGAACCGGCGGGAGCAGCGGCTTTTGAACCGGCAACCGAAAAGTACGATATTGTGCGCCGCAAGAGGTTTGCCGTCAAACCGATGTCGGTTGAGGATGCAATTTTGCAGATGGAGCTTTTGGGACACCAGTTCTTTTTCTTCAAGAATTGCGACGACAACGACCGCGGGTCGGTTGTTTATGTGAGAAACGACGGAGGCTACGGCCTCATAGAAAGCGAATAAAAAATATAACGATAACAGCAAGGGGGCCGGACGGCCCCCTTGCCGTTTATCCGGGATAAATTATTACGGCTGTCCGCCTTTTTTTCCGGGCGACCTCATTTTGTCCTGGTTTCGCATATATTTTTGCCTTTCGGGGGAAAAACCCCTGCTGAATATGAACGTCCGCACGGCGTCGTAAAGATTGAAGGGAGCCCACGGCGCAAAATACGGAACGCCGAAGCTGTTTGCGGAAACCAACACCGACAGGATAAAGGTTATCGCAATGGAAAAACCGTAAAAACCGAAAATGCCCGTCATTATTATGATCAGGAATTTAACTATGCGCAGCACGTTAGAGAGCATAAAATCGGGAATCACAAACGTGGACAGAAAACCTATCGATACAAGAATCAGAAGGAGCGGCGAGAAGATTCCGGAGGCGGTGGCAGCCTGTCCTATTATGATGGCGCCGACTATCGCGATGGCGGAGCCTATCTTGACCGGAACGCGCAGCAGCGCTTCGCGTACCAGTTCGAGGATGAACTCAAGCGAAAGCACCGCTATAAACGACGAGACCGGCGCGCGGGAACGCATCTGGGCGAAGGTTATGGTATAATACGCCGGCAGCACGTCGGGGTGGAACGCCGAAACCGCGATATACAGAGACGTTATGGTTAAAGAGACGATTATGGCGGTATATCTTATAAGGCGCATAAAAAGACCGAAAAACTTATTGTCGTAGCGGTCGTCGCACGAATACACGAATTCGGCGAAGACGATCGGCGCCTGGATCACCAGATTGCTTCCGCTTACAAGCAAAAGCACCTTGCCCTCGAGAAGCTTCTCGACGGCCATATCCGAACGCTCGATAATGCCCATTTTCGGAAACAGGCTGGTCTTCCCGTCTGACAAAAAGCCCTGAAGCTCCCCGGACTCAAATACACCGCTTACCTTTATGCCGTCGATTTTGTTTAAGACCTCTTTTACGACGGACTGGTTAGCAATATCGTTGAGATAAACCACCGCCACGGATGTTTTTGTCCTGCTGCCCACGTCCTTTTTGATTATCCGGATATTATCGTCCTTTATCCTGTATCTAAGAAGGGAAAGATTCGTATCCATATCCTCCACGAACGAATCACGGGGAGCGCGGTAAGAATACATGAGCTCGGGCGGGGACACCGTTCTATTTTCCACCTTTTTGCGGTTTACGATCACATAGCGGGAGTCGCTGCTGAAGAACACCACCGTCTGTCCGTTTAACAAAAAGCCCTTTACCAGATTCAGGTCATCGCCGATATGGCATTCGTCGACATAGAACATATGATCTACCGCAAATTCCGCGTCGATGCCCCTGACTTTTTGGAGACTGATGTCAACAAGGGGTTTTATTACATGCTCGGAAATTGATTGGCGGTCTACAAGCTGCCCGATATAGCATATATACGTTTTCCCTCCCAGAAACGGGACGCATCTTACTAGCATATCAAATTTTTCGGATTTCAGTTTCGCGATCAGTTCCTCAATTACCGGGCTAAAATCCTCTCTCAATAGGGCCACTCCTTGCCGGGATTATAATCTATCGAATAATTCTTTTTAAGATCCACCTTTATATTCGTGCTGAACGAGGCTTTGACGAATTCATCTTTCCAGATCATTTTTTTGTAGGCTCCGGGGTGGGCGATGCGGAACGCTTCGCTCATGGAAAAGTAGTCGCACTTATAATAAGCGCGGCTCAAAAAGAGCGCTTCCGAAATTTCACTTTCGAGCTGCTTTTTAAGCTTTTCCCTGATTTTATCCAGCTTTTCGCTGGTTATCCGTACCGCGTTTGACGGGTACAAAAGCCTTGCGGTGAATTTCATATCAAGCGTAAAAGAGACTTTACCCATGCTGTAATCCGCCTTTATTTTCATCGATTTAAGAGAAACCTCGAACGTAACCGATTCTTCGCCGTCCATAACGGGGTAGTCGAATTTGGATTTGCCGCCTCCGCCGAGCATGAGAAAAATCGTGCCTTTGGCTTTTTCATACGGGATAAAGCCGATATCCTTGTCGCCGTCGAACACCGAATAGCCGGAAAGCATTATCTGCCCGTTTTTGACGGACACAGAGGACAATAAATAGCTCGGATTCTTCGAGGCAAGCTTTTGCAGCAGATCGTCAAGGGACATATGAAAGGTTTTGCCGCTTCTTTCCAGAGACCTGAGCGTGTAGTTAATTGCGAAGCCCACCGTCGACGAATTTTCAGGCTTCACGCTGAAAAAATTGTCGGGACGGTCTGACGTTACGAGAACGTCCATGGTCTTGCGGTAATCGAGTGATTGCCTTATACGGTAGGCATACTGGAGTATTCCTTTTTTCGCCATGTTCTCGGTTATGATTAAGGCCTGAACCGCTCCCAGAAATATCTGTTTATTGATATTGTTATCAATGCTCAGCCTTGTTTCTGCAAAGCTTTCGCCGTGGCCTCTGGCGATGTAGGTCGCGGGACCCTGATCCCCTCCACCGCCCTGGCCCCCGTTTTGACCGCCTTGCTGGACTTTCGCGGTCACGTTGGCAATTTCAGCGTAAAACGAGTAGGCGCCTCTTTCCTGATCCGCTATCACGGCGGTGCAGATGTCCCGGTTATTTATATCCAAGGAGTCCCAGCATCCCGCGAATATGACGGAAAAAGACGCTGTAAGCGCGATAATCCTAGCTTTTTTTGGAAGCATGTTTTTTTACCTTCAGGATCAAGAGGATAAGCGGCTGAATTATAAACGCCGCCGCGATACTCTCGATACTCAATATTTTTACCATCAGCGGCTTAATTTGGCCCTGCCCCGCCAACAAGCTTGCGGAATATATGGCGGCGCCTGTCAGAACCACGATTAACAGCCTGTTCGCCTTAGCAAACATTTTACATACTATTTCGACTATCGAAAGATAGATAACTGCTTTCCCCACCAATACCCGCATAAAGCCTACCGTCATGTAGAGGACGTCCAGTCTTTGCAGAAACTCGACGGCGGGGAGCTGCACCAGGCGAATCGCGTCGATCAAGGGATAGTTTTCAAATATTATTTCGTCAAAGCCCTTCATGGCGTAGCAGCCGTAAACGTCGGCAATATAAAACAAGCCGATGAAAACCAGCGTGAAAATAACTGCGGAGTATTTCCTTTGGCTCTTTGCCTTAATCGGCACAACCGTCAGTATTGCAAAACCTATAAAAGGCACTATGGTATCTTTCATGGCCGTAAGATAGCTGAGCCGCTCAGACGCGTCGTACAAGGGCAGGATATAATTTATATGCCCTTCGAAAAACATGAGTAAAAAGATGATCGACGCCACCGCGAGAAAAAGGGGTGTTACAATCTCCGCCAGCCTGCCGGCGTTTGTGATTCCTTTGTAGGCTATATACCCCAGAAGCGTCGTGCTTGCCAAAAGGTCGCTCCATATCGGGGTATTGGGCAGAAAGTTGGTTTTTACTACAAGAATAAATGAATTGCAGTAATAAACCGAGAGAGTAAAAAAAAACGACAAATAAAATAAGCTCACAAAAAAGACCGCTATTTTGCCCGCAGGCTTGTTCCCCGGGTCAAAAACCGTTTTTCCGTCAAGCGTTTTGTTGACGCCGATTATAATGGCGGCGGCAGCGGCGTAAACGACCGAAGACAGCGCGATGGTAACCCATGCGCCGCGGCCCGCGCTCAGAGCAATAGTTTTCGAAATGTCCATAATTGACGCGGTAACGGTTGAAATAAAAATCAAAAAAAACAACTGGCGGTTTGTGACTATGTCCTGCAAGCTTTCACCTTTTCCTAAAGAGTTCTTATCATTATTCCCAGATATCGCCTTGTAATCCGTTTTTATTTAATTTTGGTCTCAAAGCCAGTATGAGGAAAAAAAAGAGGCCGGTTTGAAGGCCTGTCACAGGCATGTCGGTTATACCATGCGCCAGGGTGGAGGCTATCAGGCTTTGCAAAAGGGCGGAGCGCGCTTTTACGCGTTTCCCGCCGTGCCTGCGCGCCGAAATAAGCTCTCTAAGTATCAGGATAAAAAAGAAAGCGAATATCGAAGTACCCACTATACCCGTGCACTCAAGCAATTCGATAAAGAGGTTATGCGCGTGCAGGCTGGTTCCGCTTTCCTGATAAAACGCCAG
>JAUZPW010000133.1 GCA_030705725.1 Bacillota bacterium | reverse complement strand
TGCGGACAAATCGAGCGTTAAGGGGTTCCGACCCCTTAACAATTCCTAAACTACATTTTTTAGACAAGCTGATTTTTTACCCGGGAATCGCATTTTTGCAGCGTTTTTCGCCAGACATGCTGTTACGGTATGCCTTTTATATTCTTAAAAGCAATGTCAGGAGCTGGTTTTATTGAAACAGAGAGCTGAACGGAGAACAAGCGACCTTACGCTCGCTGGTTTTTTCGTTTGCGTCGGTCTGATTCTTCCCTTTGCCGTAGCCCACGCCTTCGGCATTCCGGGAACGGTTCTTCTGCCCATGCATATTCCGGTTTTGCTCTGCGGGCTTCTGTGCGGGCCGCGCTACGGCGCTCTTTGCGGCGTTCTGGTTCCGGTTTTATCGAGCGTGCTGACCGGCATGCCCCCGGCCTACCCGATGCTCCCGATTATGACGGCGGAGCTTCTGGCTTACGGTCTGACGGGCGGTCTGGCTTACAGGAAGCTAAAGCTTCCAATATATCCGTCGCTTTTAATTGCGATGGCAGCGGGAAGAGTCATTTACGGGCTTACATTCTCGGCTTTGCTTATGATGAACAGGGGGCCGTTCAGGGCGCTTTCCGTTTTTTCGGCTGTAGTCACGGGACTGCCGGGGATTTTGATTCAGCTCGTTATCATTCCGGTTATTATCAAAGCCTATCAGAAACATGAGGGTGCGCAAAAAGATATGGAAACTGTTTTGAACAAGGCAAAGACGCTGCTTTCGGGAGGATCCGCGAGCTGCGTTATTATAAGAAACGGTGAAATAATCCACGAGGATCTGGGCCGCGGAGTAAGTCCCCTTATCAGGATCTACGAGCATAGCCCGGAAAAGCTTAAAGACGCGTTTGTCGTGGATAAAATAATCGGCAAGGCCGCCGCGATGATTCTTACCTGCGGAGGGGCGAAGGCCGCCTACGGCGAAATTATGAGCGTCGCCGCCAAGGAGTATCTCGAAAAGCACAGGATAAGCATAAGCTACGGAATCTGCGTCGATGTTATCAGCAACAGGGACGGAAACGGAATCTGCCCGATAGAAAAGTCCGTAATGGACGTAGACGATCCTAAAGAGGGCTACATGGTTCTTCTTGAAACCGTAATAAAGATGCAGTCCGCTTAGAACAAAAATATTAACGGCGCCCCCGCGTTTCGGAAGCAGAGCCGCTCCGAAAAGGCGGCGGGCGCCGTTTTTATATCTTAGCGTCAGGCCCTAAAAGAGAGGAGCAATAAGGTGCTTACAAAAAACAGACCCAGATTATTCCTTTCGGGTACTTGAAATGCCCGCTGGAAAAATATATATTTTAGTTTATAAGAGAGAATAAAGACAAACTCAGCCGACAATGCCGGAGAAACATTTTACAGTACATTAAAGGGGTGTAAAAATGGCTAGATTCAGAGGAGACATATACTCGGAAAGCATCGGCGCCGCAACGCAGCTCAATATTATTTTGCCGGAGGCGTCGGAGGACGTCACGCCGATAATAAGCGGCGAGCCCGGGATCATGTACCTGCTTCACGGGCTCGGGGCGAATGCCAGCGAATGGACCAGATTTTCAAAGATCGAATACTACGCGAAAAAATATAATTTCATAGTCGTCATGCCCGAGGTCCAGCGCAGCTTTTACACGGACGCGGCCTACGGGCCGAAATATTTTACATACATTGCGGACGAACTGCCGCAAATTATGGACACATGGTTTAAGATACCCTCGAAGAGGGAAAAAACCTTTATCTGCGGAGAATCGATGGGGGGCTACGGGGCGGTAAAGGTCGGCCTTAGCCGGCCCGAAAGGTTCGGCGGAATCGGCGCTTTATCGGGAGCGCTGGATTTTAAGCGCTTAATCAAAGACATCATGGACAACAAGGACGAGCTTATGGGCCAAATGGAGATGAAGGGCCTTTTGGGCGAAAAAACCTCGCTTCCGGACGATCAGGACGCGATAGAGCTTGTTAAAAAGGCCGCGAAGAATCCCGACCGGCCGAAGCTTATCCAGCTTTGCGGCACCGAGGATTTTTTATACGGGGACAATCTGAGGTTCCGCGACGAAGCCGACGCATCGGGTTACGGTCACGTTTACATGGAGTGGCCGGGGGAGCACTCGTGGGTCTTCTGGGACGTGGCTGTTCAAAGAGTTTTTCAGTATTTTTGCGGGTTGGATCACGAAAACGGGCCCATTTTTTAACAGCTTGTGAAAATATCGCAAAAAATGAGAAGTTTCTCATGTGAGATACTTCTCATTTTTGTTTTTATATGCTAATATACATTGTATTAAAAGCGCGGGGGTTTCAGACGTTATGGCCGAAAGCATCATAAAAGCTAAAAACATAATAAAGGAATACATAATGGGCGAAGTCAGGGTACTTGCCGCGAACGATATGTCCTTTGAGGTCGGGGAAGGCGAATTTGTCGTTATTCTCGGGCCCAGCGGATCGGGGAAAAGCACCGTCCTGAACATCATAGGAGGCATGGACAGGGCAAGCTCCGGCGAGGTCTTTGTCGGCGGGGAGGATATATCAAAGTTTTCCGATAAAAGACTGACGCTTTACAGAAGAAAGAGCATCGGTTTCGTTTTTCAGTTTTACAACCTTATGCCCAATCTGACGGCGCTCGAAAACGTAGAGCTCGTCGAGCGCGTGAGCGACAACCCCTTAAAAGGCAGGGACGTCATGAGAGACGTCGGCCTCGGGGAAAGGCTCGACAATTTTCCGGCCCAGCTGTCGGGGGGCGAACAGCAGCGCGTCGCGATCGCGAGGGCGATAGTTAAAAATCCGCTTTTACTGCTTTGCGACGAGCCGACGGGAGCGCTGGATTATAAAACGGGAAAAGCTATACTTGAGCTTCTGCACGACATAAACAGGCAAATGAAAAAAACGGTCGTCATTATAACGCATAACGGCGCCGTGGCCGCCATGGCCGACAAGGTCATAAGGCTCAAGAGCGGGGAAGTCGAGTCTGTTTCGCTTAATGAAAACCCGCTGCCGCCCGAAAGGATCGAGTGGTAAATGGACATATTAAACAGAAAGCTTCTGAGGGACTTAAGGCAGTTTAAGGGTCAGTTTCTGTCCGTTCTCGTGATAGTTATTATCGGAGTGATGTTTTTCACCGGCATAAATTCGGCGTTTTACAACCTGAACAACGCGAGCGAAAAATATTACGCTAAATACAGGCTCGCCGACATCTGGGCGAGCTTTGACAGAGCGCCCGAAAGCGTTGAGAATAAAATCGCTTCGCTGGGTTTTGTCGAAAAGGCCGACGCAAGGATAGTCAAGGACGTGAAGCTGGATATTGACGGCGAAAGCGCCGTTATACGGCTTATTACGCTGCCGGACGAAAAAAAGGATATGGTAAACGACGTTATGTTAACCGACGGGACGTATTTTACCGGCGCCGAGAGCAACCAGTGCCTGGTGGAAGAGGGCTTCTACAGGGCTCACGGCTTAAAGCCCGGCGATTTTATTTATCCCGTGGCGGACGGCAGGGAAATAAAGCTCAGGGTCGCGGGCTCGTCGAAAAGCCCGGAATACGTTTATCCTATAAGGGAAGGCGAGATAGTACCGGACAATAAAAAATTCGGCGTGGTATATATAAAACAGTCGTTCGGTCAGGCAACGCTCGGCTATTCCGGCTCCGCCAACAGCCTTTCAATTACGGTAAAAGACGGAACCGATATGAACGAGGCAAAGGAAGACGTCAAAAAGTTTCTTAAGGAATACGGCGTCAGGGAAGTTATAGACAGGGACGGACAGGTAAGCGCGAAAATGCTGAGCGAGGAAATGAAAGGGCTTAAATCCTCGGGCGGGACTTTTCCGGTCGTGTTTTTCATAATGGCGGCCGTTATCATTTATATAACGATGGGCAGGATCGTCGAAAACCAGCGGACGCAGATAGGGGTGCTCAAGGCGTTCGGGTTTACGAACATGCAGGTGCTTGCGCACTACCTGTCCTATTCCGTTTTTATCGCGGTTACCGGCAGCGCTGTCGGCGCCGTCTTCGGGATGTTTCTCGGAAAGGGCGTTACCGACCTTGAAAACCAGTATTTCAACCTTCCGGCAGCTCAGATGAAAATGTACCCGGAACTTGTGGTACCGGCAACGCTGCTGACGCTTGCGTTCTGCCTGACGGCGGGCTTCAACGCCTGCAAAAACAGCTTCAGGATTATGCCGAGCGAGGCGATGCGCCCGAGGCCGCCGCTCTCGGGACACAAAACGCTTTTGGAAAACATCGGGCCGCTTTGGAACAGGCTTTCCTACAGCTCCAAAATGATTTTCAGAAATATGCTGAGAAACAAGCGCAGGGCGCTGCTTACCTCGACGGGCGTCATATTCGCGACCGCCCTGACCTTTATATCCTTCGGCGAAATGGATTCTATTAACTTCCTTATAAAGCAGCAATACGGAAATATCCAAAGCTACGACATCAAGGTGGGTTTTTCGAACCTTCTCAATATGCAGGAGGTCGCGTCGCTAAGAAGCATCGCTCACGTTAAAAGAGTCGAGCCGGTTTTTGAGTCCGGGGTGGAGATAAGAAACGGCTGGAGAAAAAAAGACGTAATGTTTACGGCTATATCGGACGACATGAAAATATACAGGGTCACTGACAGCGACGGAAATACGGTCAAGCCGCCTGATGACGGCATCTTAGTCCCCGACAGGCTCGCGAAGGAGCTTGGCATAAAGACGGGGGACACGGTCACGGTCAGATCTTACCTTCCGGGAAAAGAAAAGAAGGAAATGCAGGTAAAGGGGATAATCGCCCAGTATATCGGAAGCAGCGTTTACGGCAGCATGGACTGCCTGAACAAGCTTGCGGGAGAGGGCTATATAGCAAGCTCCGCCGTAATCAAGCTTGACAGCGGCCAAAGCGAGGCGGAGGTTTTAAGCGAGCTTAAGAAAATGCCCGAAGTCATTTCGTCGCAGTCGAAAACCAGCTCGCTCGATAACCTCAATAAAAGCATGGGATCGATGACCTCCTTTATCGGCATTATGATTCTGCTTGCGGCGGTGCTTGCGATCGCCGTAATTTACAATATCGCCACGATAAACATATTCGAAAGGCAAAGGGAGCTTGCGACCCTTAAGGTGCTCGGATTCAAGGACAACGAGGTCAAAAGCCTTATTTATAACGAAAATTATATGATTACCCTGTTCGGGATCGTCGTCGGACTTCCGTTTGGGAGATGGCTCGGGCAGCTGATGTTCTCAATGTCCCAGACCGACACGTATAATTTTACTTTTATCGC
>JAUZPW010000132.1 GCA_030705725.1 Bacillota bacterium | reverse complement strand
AGATTTTTATAAAGAGGCGGAAGACCTGCTTAAATAAAGGAGGGAGGCCCGTTGCTCCTATCGCTCCATATTGAAAATATAGCGGTTATTGAAAAAACGGATATAGCCTTCGGCCCCGGCTTTAATGTTCTGACGGGCGAAACGGGCGCCGGAAAGTCGATTATTATCGACGCTATAAACGCCGTGCTGGGAGAACGCACAAGCCGCGACGTTATACGCACCGGATCCGACCGGGCTAGCGTTACCGCACAGTTTTCGGGACTGTCCGAAAATACGGTAAGACGGCTTGACGACTGCGGTTTTTCCCCTGATGAGGACGGCAATATTATAATTCGCAGGGATCTCTTTTCGGACGGAAAAAACAGCTGCCGTGTCAACGGCGCGCCTGTCGCCGTTTCTCAGCTTAAGGCCGCCGGAAGGAGCCTCATCGATATTCACGGGCAGCACGACGGGCAGAAGCTGCTGGACGACGCCTGCCATATAGATTATCTTGACCGCTATTGCCAAAACGCGGATCTGATTTCCGATTACAAAGCGCAGTATGACCGGCTCCGGGAGATACGAGATGAGATAAGCGCGCTTTTGATGGACAAGAAGGAAAAAGAACGGAAAACCGAAATGCTCACGTTTCAGATCGAGGAGCTTAAAAACGCCGGCTTAAAAGACGGCGAGGAGGAAGAGCTTTCGGCCCGGCTTGAGCTTCTCAGAAACTATGAACGCCTGGCAAACGGGCTCAGCCGCGCTTATGGGCTGCTTTACGGGGACGAGGATGTTTCGGGCGTTATCGGCGCGTTAAAGGAAGCCGGAGACGAGCTTTCGCCGCTTTCGGAAATTGCGGAGCGGTACAAAGCGCTCTCCTTGAAGACGGAAGAGCTGAGGTACCAGTCCGAGGACGCGGCGTCGGAAATAAGAAGAGAACTCGATGGCCTCGACGCTTCGCCGGACGAAATCCAGACCGTGGGAGAGCGGCTGGATCTAATATACAGGCTCAAACGGAAATACGGCTCTTCGATCGCAGAAATCCTTGAATATCAGAGCCGGTGCGAGAAAGAGCTTCAGACGATCGAAACTGCGGAAGAAACGATACTGCGCTTAAAGGAACAGTACAGGGAAATAAAAAACGGTGCCTTAAGCCTCGCCGGAAAACTTCACGAAAAAAGACTTAAAGGGGCCGAAGATCTTTGCCAAAGGATCGTTTCCGAGCTCCGTTCGCTCGATATGCCGAACGCGAGGTTCCTTATTCCGGTGGAGACCGAGACGGCGGAAAAGGGCGGCCTGATTCTTTTACCGAACGGCGCCGACCGGGTGCGGTTTTTGATTTCTACGAACGCGGGAGAGGAACCCAAGGAGCTTTCAAAGATCGCGTCGGGCGGCGAGCTTTCCCGCGTGATGCTTGCGCTTAAAAACGTGCTTTCCGGAACCGATCCCGTCGACACGCTCATATTCGACGAGGTTGACGCGGGGATAAGCGGCAGGGCGGCGGGAAAAGTAGCCGTAAAGTTAAAGTCGTTGTCAAAAAACAAACAGGTGCTCTGCGTAACTCACCTTGCTCAGATCGCAGCTTTCGCCGACCTGCATTTTCTCATACAGAAATCTGAAAGCTGCAACCGGACATATACTTATGTAACGGAGCTTTCTTTCGACGGGCGCAAGCAGGAGCTGGCCCGCATCATAGGCGGCGAAGTTATTACGGAGACGACATTGAAAAGCGCCGAGGAGCTGATTCTGGCATCAGGAGCTTGACAAAGAGCGCCTAAAACGGTATAATTCCGATATTTTATTTGGAAGGGAAATTTCCATGACGGTTTTTGAAGAACTTAAAGCGCGCGGTCTTATAGCGCAAACGACTAATGAAGAACGGATAAAGGAGCTTCTTGAAAAAGAAAAGGTAACCTTCTATATAGGCTTTGATCCGACGGCAGACAGTCTGCATGTGGGGCATTTTTTGCAGCTTGTCGTAATGGAACGGCTCCAGAAGGCCGGACACCGCCCGATAGCCGTTTTGGGCGGGGGAACCACGATGATCGGCGACCCTACCGGCAAAACGGATATGCGCAGAATGCTGACCAAGGAGACGATTGCCGAAAACGCGGCGCGTTTTAAGGAGCAGATGAAGCGCTTTATCGATTTCTCGGACGGGAAGGCTGTTATGGTCAATAACGCCGATTGGATATTGCCGCTAAACTATATTGATTTCCTTCGCGAGATCGGCGTGCATTTTTCAGTAAACCGCATGCTGACAGCCGAATGCTTTAAGACCAGGCTTGAAAAAGGCCTGACTTTTATCGAGTTTAACTATATGCTCCTGCAAAGCTACGACTTTTTACAGCTAAACCGCTTATATGGCTGCACGATGCAGCTCGGCGGTGACGATCAGTGGTCGAATATAATAAACGGAGCCGATCTTATCCGCCGCGTAAACGGCAACGAGGCGCACGGAATGACGTTTACCCTTCTCACGACCTCTGAGGGCAAAAAGATGGGTAAAACAGAAAAAGGGGCCGTCTGGCTTGACCGCGAAAAAACCCCGCCCTACGAGTTTTACCAGTATTGGAGAAACGTCCAGGACGAGGACGTTATTAAATGCATGAAGCTTCTCACGTTTATCCCGCTGGAAGAAATCGCGGAGTACGAAAAGCTGGAGGGCAGCGCGTTAAACCCCGTCAAAGAGCGCCTGGCTTATGAAATAACTGCGATGGTGCACGGCGAGGAAGAAGCAAAAGCCGCCCAAAACGCCGCGAGAGCCGTTTTCGTCTCGGGCTCCGACAGCGAGAATATGCCCCAGACGGAAATTTCAGCCTCCGAGCTCGAAAACGACGGTATGTCCGTTATCGACCTTCTGATAAAATGCGCTCTTGTGCCGTCGAAAGGCGAGGGCAGGCGTTTAATCGATCAGAGCGGGATTCTTTTGGGAAACGAAAAAGTTACGAGCGCCCTGCGTACTGTCGGTCACGATGATTTTGCGGACGGGAAGCTCATTCTTAAAAAAGGCAAAAAAACGTTCCATAAAGTAGTATTGAAATAAAAATAGGCTATAAAAAAACGGTGCTAAAGCACCGTTTTTTTATTTCAGCCTTGCTTATATTTTACATAGTCCGCCATGTTGTAAATTCGCGGCTCTCTGCAATCGGCAAGAAATACCGCCGCGTTGACTGCGCCGACCGCGAAAACTTCCCTGGAAATAATGGAATGTTTTATTTCGATTACCTCGTCACGGCCCGCGAAAATTACCTCGTGTTCGCCGACGATCGTTCCGCCTCTTATCGAGTGAATGCCGATTTCCTTTTTGTCGCGCTTTTTGCGGACCTCGTGACGGTCGTAAACGTATTCGGGCTCATAGGGAAGGGCTGAGCTTACGGCTTCGGCAAGCATCAGGGCGGTTCCGCTCGGGGCGTCAAGCTTCTGGTTATGGTGTTTTTCGACGACTTCGACGTCGTAATCGCGCCCCAGAACGCTGCCCATGGTTTTTAAGAGCTCCATTATCAGGTTTACCCCGATCGACATGTTGCCGGATTTAAATACCGGGATTATAGAAGAAGCCTCTTCAATCTGCTTTATTTGCTCCTCATTATAGCCCGTCGTGCATAAAACGAGCGGAGTTTTGGTGCGCTTACAATATTTAAGCAGGCTGACGAGAGATTCAGGATTAGAAAAATCAATAATCGCATCAGCGTTGCCTGAAAATTCAAACGGGTCGGAATAAACCGGATAGCCGGCGCGCTTTTCAGTATTAATATCAAAACCTGCGATAATTTTGAGACGTTCGTCGCTTTCGCATATTTTGCTGATTGTCTGTCCCATGCGGCCGTTGCAGCCGGAGAGGGCTATTTTCAGCATCGGTTTACACATCCTTTATTTTTATGCTATGCCTTTATCGGAATGCCCGCGTTAATCATAGCTTTTTTCAGAATTTCAAGATTCTTTTCCGAAATGTCGCACAGAGGCATCCGCAGCTCGCCCGGATTGAAGCCCATGAGCTTTGCGGCGGCTTTGACGGGCATCGGGTTAACTTCGGTGAAAAGCGCGCTTATAAGCTCATACAGCTTAATCTGCAGATCGCAGCTTTCTTTGACTTTACCTTCAAAATAAAGAGCGACCATATCGTGCGTCTCTTTCGGCATTATATTCGCGAGAACGGAAATTACGCCCTTTCCGCCGAGCGCGAGAATAGGAACGATCTGATCGTCGTTGCCGGACCAGATATTCATATCGTCGCCGCAGAGCGCCCTGGTTTCGGCGATCAGTGAGAAGTTACCGGATGCTTCTTTTATTCCGTTTATCATAGGATGCTTTGAAAGCTCGTAATAAGTCTGCGCGGTAAAGCACATCCCGGTTCGTGAGGGTACGTTATAAAGAATCATTGGCTTTGTCACGCGGTCGGCTATATATGTAAAATGTTTGACTAAGCCCGTCTGGGATGTTTTATTGTAGTACGGGGTAACGAGCAAAATCCCGTCTACTCCCGCACCGCAGGCATACTGGCTTAAGCTTACCGCATAATTCGTGTCGTTTGATCCGGTTCCGGCGATGACGGGGATGCGGCCGTTTACGCGTTCAACGCAGTAACGGATGCATTCGCGGTGCTCCTCGTCCGTCAGGGCTGCGGATTCGCCTGTGGTTCCGCAGATAGTGATCGAGTCTGTGCTGTTATTAAGATGAAAGTCTATAAGTTTTCCTAATTCCTCGAAGTTAACGCGTTTATCTTTAAACGGAGTTATTATTGCAACATTAGAGCCTGTGAAAATCGGTTTTTTCATAACTATTGCCTCCTATATATTCAAAATTGAGAGTTTTTTCATCATAATAACAGCATGCTTTACAAGACAGCGATTTGCGAAACAGATCAACCGTTTTTATATGCTAATTATTATTTTATACCATTATACGTACCCTTTTGCAATCTGTTAAATAAAATTAGCCACATATTTTCTAAATATTTTGCGGTTGAAATAGTTTATTGGTAAGATATATAATAATTAGTATATTTAACTTGTTCCGGAATTAAGGGGGCTCTGACGCTTGAACAGAAAGACGGGCGCCGCGCTGCTGCTCGCGGCAGCCATAAGCTTTACGATAATGCCCGGTCGGGCAAAAGCTTTGGACGAGGACCGGATTATGAAAATCGGGCTTTATTACGGCGTAAACGCACTTCCGTCCGCAAACCTCGCAAACGAAGTGGGAAGCGGTTATTCTGTCGGGTATTTCGATTCCGATAGGAATTTTAATAAAATACATACGATTTCGGAAGAAAAAATATCCGT
>JAUZPW010000131.1 GCA_030705725.1 Bacillota bacterium | reverse complement strand
CTCGAGCCTGTAATGACGCGCGGGGATATAATTGCCTTGGCTCAGCGTCTGCCGAAATAAAAAAAGCACCCTAAAAAGGGCGCTATGTAAATATGTTTTAAGTGAAGGAAAAGCGCACAAGCCCGCCTCCCAGACGGGTCGTTTTATACCAAAGGCCAAAGTTGATTTTAATCAGCTTTCCGTCGTCGATTATTTCGGTATACACGCTGCCGTCGTCCTCATATGTAAGGGACACTATTGTGACCCAGTGCCATGCGTCGAGAAGTTCTTCCGACCCGTTGCACAAGTTTAAAAAAGCGACGGGCAAATCCTTCAAAAGAGAATCCTCTAAAAAACAGACTATGCTTTTCATATCAGGACGAAGGCTTTCCTTTTTTGGACTATCGACTGACAGCAGCTCCGCGTGGAGGCCTTTTGCAATGCTGTAATCAGTAATGCCTTTACAGAGAAGCTTCGTCGAGTTGACCCCGTGGCAGGTAGGCGTGACATATTCCCATACCTCCTCCATTAAGGCGAGGCAGTCGTCTTTTATTAAGCCCTTCTCGCGGTCTTTGCCGTTTAAGTAGCACATAATATTGGCGGCAACCGTAGGACCGCAGCCCGCCCCTCGCTTCCATGAGGTCTTATACCATTCCTGATTGAGCCCGTAGCCCAAATCAATATTCATGCCGTCTTTTACCTTAAAACGGCACATGTCTGATATCGAATGTCTGACCATCAATATTCCTCATAATGTGCAATTTGCTTAAGTGTAAGTAAAACAACTTTGCAGAAATTACTTGGGAAATTATTTATTCCCGGGTGTTCTACCGTATTCTGAACCCGCAGCGCGAGCAGAAGTTTGCGCCGTTTTGAAGAGCGGCCCCGCATTCGGGGCATACTTCGGGAAAACCGGATGCTTTTCTTAAACTTGAGGGGTCGATGTTTTTTATTTCGCCCTTTTCAAACCGCATGCCTTCCTCGCGGTCAAGCTCGTAAACCGCATTGCAGCAGGGCATGGTGACAAAGTATTTTCTGCCCCATTTGAATAACGGGACAAAGAACAAATGGAGCGACTCAAAAACAGAGGATACCTGCATGCTGCAATAAGCGCCGCAGGAGGGACAGATTGAGTTCGGTATGCTGCCTATATCCTTTGATTTTGTGTTGACGCCTGAAATAAAGAAAAACATAAGCCCTCCAGCTTTTATTTGATTATTCTATTATAATACCATTTAAGTGAGGTTAGTAGTAAATTTTTCTTAAAGGGCGTGTCCGACATTTTGAAAAAACGTCGAGGCACGCCCTTTTTTCAGACATAACTAAACGGATTTACCGGGGTGCTCGCGGAATTTGCAAGGCAGTCGCCCGACGAGCTTCTTAATCGTACCTCAAAATGCAGATGCACTCCCGTGGAGTTTCCGGATCTGCCCATATACCCGATCATTTGGCCTGCGCTTACGCTTTTTCCCGCGCCGACCGGGGGCGCACTTTTTAAGTGAGCATACCTTGTCTGAATGTACCTGCCGTTAACGTATGAATTGACGTAAACCACATAACCGTAACCGTTGAGCACACCGGAATACACTACCTTTCCGGCTGCCGAGGCTGCGATCCGGTCGCCCGGGACGCCCTGCACTGACGGGGCTACATCTATTCCGAGATGCGATCCGGCGGCAAAGCCCTGTGCGATCTTACGGCTGGCCGGAACGGGCCAGGCCATATGAGACGGACTAAGATAAACCGAGCTTACATATCCGACGGCGGTTCCGTTATAGAGTATCCTGCTGTAGCCCGAAGCTTTCGACAGCACGATCACGATCCTGCCTTTAGGCAATGACGCTTTAACCCGGTATGAAGCGCCGGCGCCTGTCCTTACGTTCAGCGTGCCTGAGCTTATCGCGACCGCCGCAGTGCCCAGAGACGCGGCTTTTGTTACATACATCGCGTACGCGTATCCGTACCTGCCCGATGCGTATTCGACCCTGTAGAAATTGCCTTGCCTTGAAATAATAGTGACATAGGTTCCCGTCGGCAGTCTGGTTAGAATAGTGCCGGTCGAGGTGCCGACTGCTCTTATATTAAGCGATCCGGAATCGTGATGAACGATTCCGGCCTCGGATGACAACGTCGCCGCCTGCACGCGGGGCGAAACAGCAGAAAAAGCAAAAATCAAGGCTATTCCCAGCAGAAAGGCCGTTAGCTTTTGTGATTTCATGTATTACACCTCCATAGCTTGCATTAGGTTTACATAACGACTGCTACATAAGGGTAGCCCATATACGCAAGCCAAGTCAAATGCAAGTTATTCCATGGAGGGTACATTTTCTTTTTATTTGGCTTTTTTACAATTCTTTCCGAACTGTTGAAAAACAAGTAAAAATGAGATATTATATCATAAATTGCGGGATTGATATGGATTATTTGAGGTAAAATTACATCTGCGCTTATGGCGGCAAAACGCGATAAACTGAGCTTGTCTCGAATACTTATATTTAAGACGGTCAGCATTCCGGTTACCCGAATACATAAAAAAGGTGGCTTACCGATGAAAAATGGCATAGCCCTGTTTATGATCACGGCGTTTTTATTCTCGGCTTCAGGCTGTGAAAAGGAACTAACGCCGTCTCAAACTATTGAAGCGGCGTTTGGGGCCGTAAAAACGCTTGACAGGGAAGCGGCAACAGAATATATAGACTATGATAAGCTTATGGATTACTCCGAGGGCGATGACCTGAGTCCGAACGATGAGGCGGCCGGTCTTTTGGTTAATAACCTGAGCATTAAGATCGTTTCTGAGGAAAGAAACGCGGAAAATGCCAAAGTAACAGCGGAAATAACCAACCTTTACTTAAAACCGGTTTTTGACGAATATGTAAAGGAAGCCGTTAAGCTTGTACTGAATAATGTCTCAAATAGCCAGGACAGCTTAAAGGTTCAAAACGAAATGCAGGAGCTATTTATAAGCCTCCTGAAAAAGGCCGGACAAAAAACGACAGCAAAGGTTCAAATTAGTCTCGAAAAAAAGAAAGGCGGCTGGATGATTGAATATGACGATGCCCTTCAGGACGCCGTTTTCGGCGGTCTGCCGTCAGAGATACGCAGTCTGGTCAAACAGGGCGAAGTCTATGTCGGCAGTTGAATAAATAAAAAATATTAAAAATAGATTCTTTGGGGCTAAAACCCCTCGGAATCTATTTTTTTATGTATTCCAAAATATGCTCGATCATGTAAAGCTGAGAAATCGAAAAATCGGTATTTTTTATAACATCAAGAAGATGCTGCTTCCGGGCTTTTTTGCCCTCCTCAAGTTCTTTTTTCGATTCGTCTATTTTTTTCATCAGGTCTTCGGAAATGCGGCCGCAGTCGTATTTAGGCTGAGGCGCCGAAAAAAAATTATCCGAATTGTCGTCGGACAGCAGAAAGCCGACCGTTACGCCGAAGCTGCCGGCTATTTCGGGCAGATATTTCATATATGAGCGGCTTCTTTTATTTCTCCAGTCGTAAACTATGGATCGGGGCAGGTTCAGCGACCTTTCGAATTCGGAATCGCTTACGCCGCTGGAACGGAGTAAAGGTTCTATTCTGTCTGCAAATATATCCAAGATTATCAGCTCCTCTTCTATATTTAATTCGGGAAAATCACGAAAATAAAGATTGACATTCGGCAAAATTCCGAATAAACTGGAATTATAAGGAAATATGTCGAATCTTAAGGTAATCATAAAATGATTATAACGCGGTGTCAATCGTTTTTTCGGGATATTTACGAAATGAAAAATAAGGGGGTAAAAATGTTGTGACAAAAAAGGAGTTATCTTCTCTTTATTTCCTTATCAGAGAAATTGAGATACAGCAAAAACGCCTTGCTGAAATGGAGCGGATCTCGCTCTGTCCGTCAACCGTTATTACGGGAATGCCCAGGTGTCCTGGAATAAGCGACGGAGTATCCCGATTCAGCTGCGAAATACACGATCTCACGCGTCTCATAGAGCAAAACGTTAAAAGGTGCCTTGAGGAACGCGTTCGCTTAGAACAATATATTCATCTGATAGATGACAGCGAAATCAGAATGATTTTTACCTTACGCTATATTAACGGCCTCAGCTTCAGGCAGATTGCGTTTTCCCTTGGCTATCAGGATGAAAGCGTGCCGCGAAAAAGGCATAACCGATATTTAAGACGTTCCGAAGCGAAAAGAAAAATAGCATCTTAAGATTGAATTTATATATAAAACGCGGTATGATTACAAAAATGTAAACTGATTGGAGAGTTTTTATTTGAACAATAACTACAAACCGCTCTGGACAGTTGCCGCTCTGACTATACCGATAATATTCGGATTTATTTATTTGACGGCAAACATAATATCGCCCGTGCTGCACCTAAGTTCTTTCAGTTACCGTACTTTTGCGGGTGTGATTCTCGGGCTTTCATATATTACCGTTTTTTCGCGGTTCATCGAAAAAAGGTGCAGGGACTATTTTGAAAATGGCGGCATTAATGTTTACCAGGACGACGGCAAGGGGAAAAGGAAAGACAAATATTCGGATATAATGAAAAAAACACCCGATACAGAGCTTGATAATTCGGGCAAAGCGATAAAAAAGGATTTAGCCTTTTTATCAAAATGTTTTAACGTCTATACGGCTATACTGGCGATTTCTTATATATCCACGTTTTCCATCAAATAATTTAGGTTAAACGCCAAGAATATTTTCCCTTGCCGCCAGCATAAACAGTATGTATAAAAAGACGGGAAAGGGATGGCTTAAGTGGACAGTTTTCTTGAGTTTGTAAAACCGGAGCTCCTTGTTCTGGTACCTGTGCTGTACTTTGTCGGGATGGGTATAAAAAGATCGGAATCAATTAAAAACAAAATGATACCCATGATACTCGGCGTCCTGGGAGTGGCGTTATCTGTGATCTGGTTGGTCGCGCATACGGAGTTTCAAAGCTATAGGGATGTTCTTATGGGTTTTTTCGTTTCGGTCACTCAGGGAATACTGGTCGCGGGCTGCAGCGTTTACATCAATCAGCTGTTAAAGCAAAGCTCGTCAGATGAATAAGAAAGGACGGGGCAAAACCCGTCCCAGCGTGAAGACAAAATTTATTTATAGCTCAGGACGGGAAATGAACCGTCCTGATTTTATATTTCAAGTTTTTCGGCGTAAGCCTTTACCTGCTCCGCGGCCGGATACTCTGAAAGAGAGGCGACGTCGGAGTCGAGGATAACGAGAGAAATTATCTGCCTGATCTGTTCGTCAGTGAATCTGACGGGCATATTTTT
>JAUZPW010000130.1 GCA_030705725.1 Bacillota bacterium | reverse complement strand
TTTATAACGTTTCCCGCATTTTCTTTTGAGAGCAGAATAAGAGACGCCCCGCTCAAAGCGGTGTTTCCCGCGACTGTAAGCTTATCGGCTAAACCATCGGGAAAAAGCCCGATTTTTTCGGCGTTTTCGGCGTTAATAAAGCTTCCGAACCCGCCTGACACAAACACGCTGCCAAGGTTCTCTGTCTTAATGCCGCTCTCAAAAAGCATGGCTTCGATTCCCGCGGAAATCGCGGCCTTAGCAAGCTGAAGCTGCCTTATATCCTGCTGCGTTATAACGACTTTTTCGCCGCAGAGCTTAAAAAACCGTCCGCGCGCGTCGTCTTCCGAAACTAAAGACGCAAAAGCGTGGCCCGTTTTTTGAATACGCCCCGACTCATCTGTTATTCCGGCACTCTTGAAAAACGCCAGCGCGTCGACGAGACCCGACCCGCATATGCCAATAGGCTCTTTTTTCCCTAACACAGACACGCTGAACCTTTTTTCGCCTTTAAAGACTATCTTATCGACAGCACCCGGAAAAGCCGGCATAGAGCAGCTTATCCCCGCCCCCTCGAACGCGGGGCCCGCCGCGGCAGAGCAGCATATCGTTTCATAGCCCGACGTCAGAAGCATTTCACCGTTTGTGCCTATATCTATAAAAAGATTGTTTCCCGAGAGCTTGTGAAGCGAACACGCAAGCGCGCCGCAGCCAATGTCGGGGCCGATAAAAGCAGAAACCGCCCTCGGAAGGTAAACTTTGCCGTTTATTATAAGCCCGAGCCCGGAAGCGTTGTAAAATTCTCCGAAAAGACTTTGTGGTTTAAACGGAGCGCTCGCGATGCCCTCCGGGTTAAGACCCGTTAAAAAATGAAGCATTGTCGTATTGCCCGTTATAACGGCGCCCGTGACTTCCTCTTTGTTTATGCCAGCCTCCCGGTAAAGCCCGTCAAGCAGAAAATTCAGCTGACCGACCGTTTTATCCCGCAGGGGCGAAACACCTTTTTCAATTGCCGCGGCGATTCTCGAAATAACATCTGCGCCGAATGCCGCCTGCTCGTTTTTCGCCTGCGCCCGCGCCAGGACTGCTCCGCTTTCGAGCGAAAAAAGGTTGAGCGCGACAGTTGTCGTCCCTATATCGCAGGCGACGCCGTATTTTCCGTCAAAAAGGGGGCTTAGCTTAAATTCAGGCATTACGCCTGAGGTCAGGACGCTGAGTTCCCCTTTATCGGGAATATACACGTCGCAGTCGCCGTAAGCTTCGGCCAAACAGCAAAGCCTTATTCCGCTCCTAAGTTCTTGCTCGCTCAGAAAGCGCTTTTCGGCATCCCCGGGCGGCAGAACCCCCCCCGTTATCCGGACCTTGCATCCTCCGCACCGCCCGTTTCCGCCGCAATGAAACAAAATATCGGCGGTCATGGCTGTCAATGCATCGGAAATCCTGGCGACGCCTTCCGAAAAAAATTCCGTCTCCCCTTGTTTTTCACTGTGGAGGGTGATTTTCATAGCTTTATTTTCCTTAAAGGTTTTTCTAAAATTATATTAAAATTGCCCGTTTTATTCAATATGCTTCTTGTGATTTGCGGAAATATAGGGTTTAATATTAATAATATATCTGAATGTTTGGAGTTTTGCATATGACCGGTATTTTAGACGACATTAACGGCTCTGTTCAGAAAGGCAGAGAGAAGAGCGTATCTGACCTTATCGTCGCAGCGCTTGAAGACGGCGTTTCGGCCCGCAGCATTCTGGAGGAGGCAATGCTTCCCGCAATGGATACGGTGGGTGGGAAATTTAAGTCCGGCGAGCTTTTTATCCCGCACGTTCTGATGGCCGCAAAAGCCATGAAAGCCGGTATGGCGCAGCTTCGCCCATATCTCGTGGCCAGCGACGTCAAGCCCAAGGGAACGGTGGTTCTCGGAACGGTCAAGGGCGATCTTCACGACATCGGTAAGAATCTCGTCAAAATGATGATGGAAGGCAAAGGCCTTGACGTAGTCGATCTCGGTGTCGATGTTTCAGCCGAAAAGTTCGTTTCGGCGGCTCTTGAAAACGGTGCCGCCGTTATCGGCTGCTCCGCCCTTCTGACTACAACGATGCCCGAAATGAAAAAAGTAGTCGAGCTTATAAAAAGCGAAAACCTTTCGGAGAAGATCAAGGTCATGATCGGCGGCGCCCCGGTGACGCAGCAATATTGTGACGCTATAAACGCCGATATATATACTCCGGACGCGGCTTCCGCGGCTGAGGCCGCTTTTTCGGCTATCGTTTAAGGGATTATTTCAGTCCGCGGCTTTTGGCGGCGTAAAAAAAAGCACCCGCATGTGCGGGTGCTTTCTCACTAGTCACTTAGCCGTTTTCTTTCATCTTCGCAAAGCAATCGCTGCAATAGACCGGTCTGTCAGTTTTGGGCTCGAAAGGCACTTTCGCCTCTCCGCCGCAGGCAGCGCAGGTTGCGGTAAAGAATTCCCTGGGGCCTCTCATTGAGTTTTTCCTTGCGTCTCTGCAGGTCTTACAGCGCTGGGGCTCGTTCATAAAGCCGCGCTCAGCGTAGAACTCCTGCTCACCGGCGGTAAACACAAATTCGGCTCCGCATTCTTTGCATACTAGGGTCTTGTCTTCGTACATGCTTATTCCCTCTCTTTGACTAATAATGCCCTCCAAATAGATAGGCTTGATATATGCGCACAGGATTACCTGCTGTCGCTGATGCTTATTGCGCCCTCCAGCTTACGTTTAACCCGCTGAATGGCATTGTCAATTGATTTTCCGGATTTTCCCAACTCCTTGGAAATTTCATTCAGAGTTTTACCCGAAAGGTAACAATCCAGAACTTTCGCCTCGAAAACTGACAGCAGATCTGAAAGCACCAATTTAAGATTCAGGGTCTCATCCTGTTTCTCAAAAAGGTCATCCGGCTCATAAGCTTGCGCATTAATCAAATAGCCTGCTCCTGCGTTGTCATTAAAAAGAGGTTCCCCAAGGGATACATAATTATTAAGTGGGCTGTGTTTTAACCGGTTTGCGTTTCGTATTGCCGAAATTAGCTGCCGTTTGACACAGATAGTTGCAAAGGTATTAAAGCTTGCCTGTTTTTCAGGATCGTATTCCCTGATCGCCTTAAGGAGGCCGATCATACCTTCCTGAATCAGGTCTTCACTGTCCCCGCCGGCCAGAAAATAAGGCCTGGCGAACGAACGAACCATTCTTGAATACCTGCGAATCAGTTCTTCTTCACTTTCTTTTGAACCTTTCCGCGCCAGTTTTAATAAAACTTCATCGGTATCCGTTTTATGCAAATTGCCATCAATCTCCGCTCGATAGACATATAACGCTTTATGTAGCTTTAATTGTATACACTCAATACAAAAATGTCAAGCAAATGTGGAAATTTTTTTACAAATTGACATATGTAAAAAATAATTTTTTACATTTTTTTCTTTTCTTCAGTTACCCGATTAATCACGTCTGCGATTTTTTTTGCGGCATTTTTGACGCGTGCCTCGTCTTTTCCCTCAACCATTATCCGAACGAGCGACTCGGTTCCGGACGGCCTGACGAGTATCCTTCCGTCCTCGCCGAACGCATTCTCCTCCTCGCGGATTACCTCCGCGACTTTTTCCTCTGACGCAATCGCTTTCTTCATGTCGTTCGGGACCTTGACATTCGTGAGCACCTGCGGGTACTGCTCTATCATGTTGAAAAACTCCGAAGCTTTTTTCCCCGATTTTTTAAGCAGCGATAAAAACTGAAGCGCCGTAAGCTGGCCGTCGCCGGTCGTTATATGGTTAAGGAAAATAACGTGTCCGGACTGCTCTCCGCCAAGTATAAAGCCGCCCTTCAGCATTTCCTCCAGCACGAAGCGGTCTCCCACATCGGCGCAAACCACATGCATGCCTGCGCTTTTCGCGAATGCGTGCAGACCGAGATTCGACATTACCGTCGCTACAAAGGTATCGCCTTTTAGCCTGCCTTCGCGCTTCATCTCGAGCGCGCAGGCCGCCATAATGCGGTCTCCGTCCAGTATTTCGCCGTTTTCGCAGACCATCAGGCAGCGGTCCGCGTCGCCGTCGAACGCGACGCCCACGTCGAAGCCCCCCGAAACAACCCTTTGTCTGAGGCTGTTGAGATGCGTAGAGCCGCAGTCCGAGTTTATATTAATGCCGTCCGGTTCGTCAAATTTTATCTCACAGTCAGCGTTTACTTTACTAAAAAGCTTTGCGGCGGTTTTGCAGGACGCTCCGTTCGCGCAGTCGACCGCTATTTTAAGCCCGCTTAAATCGCCATCGATGGTTCCGGCCAGAAAAGACACGTATTCGTCTGCGGCGGCGCCCTCGTTGCGGATTACGCGGCCGATTTCATGATGCGTTTTCATTCTGAGCGGCTCGGGATTTGAAATAAGCCCCTCGATTTGCTCCTCTAGGTCGTCGTTCAGCTTATAGCCCATGGAGCCGAAAATTTTAATCCCGTTATGTTCGAAAGGGTTGTGAGAAGCGGAAATTACTATTCCGGCGTCGGCTTTGTGCTTTACCGTCATAAAAGCCACGGCCGGCGTCGTAATAACTCCAAGGAGCTCTACGTCCACGCCCATCGAGCAGATTCCCGCCACAAGCGCGGCTTCAAGCATATCGGAAGATATACGCGTATCCTTGCCTATCAGGATTTTCGTTTTATGTCCGTTTTTTGATGATAAAACATGCGCTGCCGCCTGCCCGGTATGAAAAGCAAGCATCGGGTCAAGCTCGATGTTCGCCCTGCCGCGTATTCCGTCCGTACCGAAATATTTTCCCAATGTAATCACTCCTAAATATCCATTTTTTGCTGTTCGGGGAAATTTTTTTTCTGCTGCGACATGTATTCCGGCAGCTCGACGTGAAGATGCTCATAGGCCTGTGCAGTCACGCATCTTCCGCGCGGCGTGCGGTTTAAAAAACCGATCTGCAGGAGGTATGGCTCGTAAACGTCCTCGAGAGTAACCGACTCTTCGCCGATTGTCGCGGCCAGAGTGTCCAGGCCAACCGGGCCGCCCGCAAAATTTCTTATAATACTTTCGAGCATCCTGCGGTCTATAGAATCGAGCCCCAGCTTATCAATCTCAAGCGCCGTCAGCGCAAGATCTGCAATTTCCCCGGTAATTCTGCCGTCGCCCTTGACCTGGGCAAAATCTCGCACGCGCTTTAACAGACGGTTTGCTATGCGGGGCGTGCCTCTCGAGCGCAGCGCTATTTCCTTAGCGCCCTTTTCCTCTATCGGAATACACAAAATACGAGCGCTGCGGTTTATTATCTCAAAAAGTTCCTTCGGGGA
>JAUZPW010000013.1 GCA_030705725.1 Bacillota bacterium | reverse complement strand
TTTCTTTGACGGCTTTCTCGCCGTATTTTTGGCGGATTTCGGCCCCATACTTTTTTTCGTTTTCTTGTATAAGATTTTGCTTTATTCCTTCAAATTTTTCTTTATCTTTCATAATTATCAGTCCTTTCCGGGCGTTTATCGTTTTGTCGACGTTTTTTATCAGGAGGGTCAGCTTCATTTGCTGTTTTTCAAGCTTTTCGCGGTAGCTTTGCAGGGCGGCGAGAGAGTCGAAGCCGGGGTCCGAGATGATTTTTTTGATTTCGTCAAGCGGAACGCCGAGCTCACGGTAAAACAGAATCTGCTGGAGACGGTCGACCTCGCCGGGCCCGTAGATCCTGTACCCCGAAGGAGACAAGCGGCAGGGGGAAAGCAGGCCTATCTGGTCGTAGTAGCGAAGCGTCCGTGCACTGACGCCCGCAAGGTTTGAAAGCTTATTTACCGTGTATTCCATTTTCTTACCTCCCGACAACGCCAGTATAAACTATTACGCTGCGTCAATGTCAATATAAAAAATCGGATCCCTTAAAATTTTTTAAAGAATCCGATTTTTTATCCGTTTTTGTCACGCGCGTTTTTTCTCGGCCTGTTCGACGCTTGCCTTGAGAGCGTCCATAAGGCTTATGACGCCGCCCTTTTCTTCGGGCTTCGCGGCGACGATTTCCCTGCCCGCTATTTTTGCTTCGATCAGCTCGCGAAGCTTAGTCTGGTATTCATCCTTATATTCGGACGGGTCAAAGGGCGCGTCCATCGAATTTATGAGCGTTTCGGCCATTTTAAGCTCAGCCTCCTGAGGCTCGGGGGCGGAATAGGTCTTTTGAAGCTCTTTTATATCATCCTCATAAAACATTGTCGAGATGAGCATGCCGTCCTCCCTCGGGAGTATGGCCATCAGCGTGTCCTTGGTTCCCAGCACGGTTTTGCCGATCGCGATTTTCTGCTCGGCGAGAAGCGCCCGGCGAAGGAGCTCGAAGGCTTTTTCGCCGCCGGGCTCGGGAAAAACCTGGTAGGTTCTGTCGTAGTAAACGGGGGAGATCTGGTTCAGATTTGCGAAATGAAGTATCTGAATGGATTTTTCCTTTTCGGTTTTTATTTTTTCGATGTCGCTTTCCGTCACTATGACGTAATGATCCTTGTCGTATTCGTAGCCTTTGACGATGTCCGCGGGGGTTATTTCCTTGCCGCAGTGAGCGCAGGTTTTTTTATAGCGGATGCGCTCGTGATCTTCCTTATGAAGCTGGTTAAAATGGATGTCGTTATCCTGCACCGCCGTATACATGGCGATCGGGATAGCCACCAGCCCGAACGATATTACAGATTTTTGAGAGATTGCCAAAGCGTCCACCTCCGTTTTTAGTCTTTCCTGCAAATTGCAAAAAATTACAGTTTTATGGTATAATCTTCGTGTCGGAGGTGACGCCATGGCTTCATGGAATTTGTGGCACGGCTGTCACAAAATAAGCGCGGGCTGCGCGCATTGCTATGTCTACCGAATCGACGAAAGGCACGGCAGGGACAGCTCGGTCGTCGCGAAAACGGGTGATTTTAACCTGCCCATCCGCAAGAACCGGACGGGAGAATACAAAATAAAGCCGGGTGAGACTTTGTACACCTGCTTTACCTCGGATTTTCTGCTTGAGGACGCCGACGAGTGGAGGGAAGAGGCTTGGAGTATGATAAAAACGCGCTCCGACGTTGCGTTTTTCTTTATAACAAAAAGAATCGACAGGCTGAGCCTGTGTTTGCCGCCCGACTGGGGGGACGGCTATGACAACGTTCATATCTGCTGCACGGTTGAAAATCAGGACAGGGCGGACTACAGGCTTCCGATTTTCATTAACGCTCCGATAAAGAAAAAAAGCATTATATGCGAGCCGCTTTTAGAAAAGATCGACCTCTCGCCTTATCTCGGCCCGTGGATTGACGGGGTTACCGTCGGCGGGGAATCCGGGGAGGACGCCAGAGCTTGCGACTACGACTGGGTTCTTGAATTAAGGCGGCAGTGCGTCATCTTTAACGTTCCGTTTCACTTTAAGCAGACCGGCGCGAAATTCTTAAAGGAAGGGAAGCTTTACAGAGTAAAAAGGCAGTTCCAGTTCCAGCAGGCGCGCAGGGCGGGAATCGAATTTTATCCGAAGAGCAGGCCCTAATAGAAAAAGAGCAGCTTTCGCTGCTCCATTCAAGAATTTACTTCACGGGATTAAGCGCTTTTACGGGCCTTGCTTCAATATATCCGCGGTAGCCCATCGGGGCAAGCTGGAATCTCGGCGCCTCGTCGTCCGCCCACTCATAACCGTAAAGAGCGGGATCAAAGGTTTTTATAAATTCCCATAAATCAGTTATCGCGTCTTCAAAATCATCATCGGCAAATTTCGGACCCTGGAAAACCATCATCCTGCACGGCGGAAATTCTGCGAGCTCGTAACCGTCCGGCACCGGCTTGCCGTAATCCAAAGGAAGCTCGACGCCCTGGATATAAGAGGAGGTTCCGGGTTTTATAAATTTTTCGGGAAGCCACATGCCGACAGGCTCGTAAAGCGCTTCTTTCACGCTTGACAACAGACCCCACACTGAACAGCCGACCTCTCCGCAATACTCAAAATAGTCGGCGGCTTTGACGCCTCTTTTTATCAGCGCCTTTCTTTCAGGACGTTCGACAACCTGTATGAACACGGGCTTAAGGTTTTTAGTATCGGACATTTCTATCACTGCTCCCTTACGGAAAGTATGGCGGTTATGCGCAGGGTAGGGCGTAAAAAGAGGTATCGGCGGCGCGTTTTTCGCATAGCTTCTGGGAGAAAGCCCGAACTGCTTTGAAAAAGCTTTTGTGAAGCCTTCGTGCGAGTCAAAAACGAAATCAAAGGCCACGTCTATTATTTTGGGCCTGCCGTCCCGCAGCATAAGGGCCGCTTTAGAAAGGCGCAGCGACCGGATATAATCGAAGGGAGTTTTTCCGGTTAGCTCCCTGAAGATTTTTTCGCTGTGCCACTGCGAGTAACCCGCGGCTTTAGAAAGCCCGGAAAGCGATATGGGCTCCGCCAGATGCTCTTCGATATAGGTCTGCATGCGTCTGACCGCTTCAACTGAGCCGTTGCTTGGCGTCTTAACCACCACCCGGTATAAAGAATAACAGCTTTTTAACTCTAATTCTTGAACTGCATTGGCAAAACTGAGAAATGTTCCGGCACAAGTTTTTGATTATTAAGCATACGGCCGATATTGATTAAGCCTGATGTCCGGAGTATTATTTAATTTGGAAAGGGGCAATACATTATGGATGAGGTTCTTGAATTTTTAAGGAAAGTACGTACCTTCTACCTTGCGACTATAGACGGCTGCCGGCCCAGAGTGAGGCCTTTCGGCGCCGTAACGGCCTTCGGCGGGAAAATTTATCTCGTAACGGAAAACGGGAAAAAGGTTTTTAAGCAGATCATGGATAATCCGAAAATAGAAATCTGCGGAATGACCCCGGAGTTTGAGTGGATACGCGTTGAAGCCGAAGCGGTGTTGGACGATAACCGCGAGGTCAGGGCCAAAATGCTGGAAGACAACCCGGAGCTTAAGGACATGTATACGCCCGACGACGGGAATATGGTGGTTTTATACTTAAAGGACGCCAAGGCGACTTTTGAGTCTTACACGGAGAAGCCGAGGACGGTCGAATTCTGACAGCGATATAAAAATACAAAGCCGCCGCAAAGTTAAAGCTTGCAGCGGCCGTTTTTTATTAAGTACCGGAATCAGTGAAGAGGGCAGTCTTTGACGATCCTGAGGGCGTTTGTTACGGCGACTATAACATCCGCCTGGTAATCAAGGTTCATATTCTGAATTTCGGCGATCAGCGCGCCCCTTGTGGTCGTCACATATCTTGAATTAAGCGAATTAAGCGCTATGGCGCAGGCGTTAAGTACACATTTGCGGCACTGGCACATATCTATAGTCTTGATCATTTCCTCCACTTTTTTTTTCACCAGCTCTTCAACTATATTAACAAGAATAAAATCGTTTTCGTTACTTTTCGTAAGCATGTCCGATTGCATAAAGTATAACTCCTTCAATATTTAAATTATTCCCCAATGTTTCAAGGAATTTTGAAAAGAAACTAATTTTTTGCCGAACGACGGTCAAGTTTACTGTTCCTGAAATACAGACAGGCGTCGAAAGAAACCATCAGGAAGTTTAGTATGTAGAAGAAAAACACGTATGTTATATCGCCGGAAACAATTTTGCCCGCTATGCCGCAGGCATATCCGAAAATAATAAACAAAATGAAAAGGATGCTCTTTCCCTTCGCGGTTTTTGCCTTAAGCGATTTCGCGATGGAGATTGGCCAGGATAAACCGAAACTTATTACCATGATTGCTTCCAACAGCCGGCTCATTTTATCACCTTAAAATAAAGTATATAGATTTTTACTTTTACTAGAATATACTTTATCGGCCGGATTGTCTATACAATTTTACCGTTTATTTTGCTTGAGACCGGTTCGTTAACCTCCTTCCAACCCGCTTTTTGGCTTTTTCCTTGCAAATTTATATTAATATCCACTATACTGTTTTTAGATGTTTTAAGGGAGATTTAAGATGAAATATAAATTCATAGCGGTTGATATGGACGGCACGCTGTTAAACAGTCAGGGAAAAATAACGGAAAAAAATGCCGAGGCTATTAAAAAAGCCGTCGAAAAGGGCGTTTTGTTTTCGATTTGCACCGGCAGGCCGATTCAGGGAGTCCTTAAATACAACGATGTACTGAATCTGGACAGCCCTTTCACAACGTATAACGGAGCAATGGTCGTAATGGGGAAGTCAGGGAAAATACTTTACGAACAGTGCCTTTCGGCGTCGGACGCGAAAAAGGTTTTGACATGGGGCAGGGAGTTTGACACGACTATTATAGCGTGGTCGCAAAACAGGCTTTATGTAAGCAAGCTAAACGAAAGAGCTTACAAATATTCTGAATTGTCAAATATGGAAGCAATCTTGATGGAAAACGAGGAGAAGCTTATAAAAGACGGCGTAACGAAAATCATCTGGATAGACGACGCCTCCAGAATGGAATCCTACCAGAGCTTTCTGCGCAGCAGGCTTGAGGGCGGAGTTACATTCTGCACATCACAGCCCACTTTTCTCGAATTTTTCGACAGCGGGGTTTCAAAGGGGGCGGCGATGGAAAAAATAGGCGCTATTTTCGGAATCAAAAGGGAAGAGACGATCGCAATCGGCGACAACTATAACGATCTTTCCATGATAGAACATGCGGGCCTTGGGATCGCCATGGGAAATTCGCCGGAGGAAATAAAAAAGAAGGCGGGGTTTGTAACCTTATCAAACGATGAGGACGGCGTCGCCTACGCTATCGAGAAATTTATTCTGTAGGGAAAGCGCAGATTAATAACCGTACTTTTTGTTTGTTGAAATATTAATATTCTTACTTGACTATATTACAAAACTTGGTAAAAAACAAGAAAAAAATGGAAATAATTTATTATTCATTTGAATTCGCCTGAAATCGTCGTAAAGTTTAGTAAGGTATGCGCCATTTTTCGACTATCAGTTTATGCATTAATCTCATAGGGCTCGGGATTTTTACGCCTTTTACGTATAAAAAGGCAAGCACAAACGTTGCAGCGTATAAAGCCGAAAAAACTGCGAGATCACGCCAGTGCTTTTTTCTTATTAAATCCGGAAACTCGAGCAGCGCGAATAAAGCATAAACGCTTATTAAAAAAATCAATTTTTTACGGCCTCCCTCCCGGGCAGCTTCCTGAGCTTAGCGACCAGAAGGGTGACGGGAGGTATGATAAACTGAAGCATCATGGTGCTCAGTATTTCCGTAATCTGGGTTACCACCATATTGTCTATCGTCGATTCGTATAACGCCGACGCCAAAACGACGGACAGGACGCCAAGAGGGAAAATAACGGTTTTATAATCCTTCAGGCCGCAAAACTGCGCTACGGACAAAACCGAGGCGTAAAAGAATACGCCGCATTTCAGGAAAACCAGCAGAGTATTCCCGACACCGATCAGTATATCCATTCTGGTGAAAATGCCGGTTATATTTATAAGCCTTACCGCCTCGAACGCCGGGGAAGCTAAAATGGGTTCAAGATTTCCCAAAACCGCGGTATCTCGGAAAACAACGATAAAAAAACTGACGGAAGCCAAAGACAAACCTAAATATGCGTTTTTAACAAGGCTTTTTTTATCGTTGACAGCCGGAGTTATCATTAAAAAAGTAATCATTTCGGCGTAGGGAAGAGAGGCGATGAGATGCGCGCCTTTAACAAAATCCTTTACGCTTACATCAAACACCGGTAAAAAATTTGAAAGCTGCATCTGGGGCATCAGCATCAAAGTAGTGCTAACAATTATAAAATAGGCAGCCCCCACGAACAAATAAGCAAGCCGCGCGAGATTCTCGATGCCTTTCCATAGAAGATACGATAAAACCGCTATAAAAACTACTGTAAAATAATCAACCGGCTGATCCTGAATAAGATACGACGAATAAAAACCGCCAAGATCCTTCAGATTTAGCGACAGAATTATATTAAAATAGATGATATAATAAAGCGATATAATTTTACCAAGGTATCTCCCGAAAACTTCGTCGTTTATCTGAATAATATTCTTATCGGGAAATTTCTTTGATATGGTAAAATAAACGGCTGTATAAGGGATAATCAGCGTGACCGCCGCAAGCAGCGCAAGCCAGGTATCATGTTTTGTCAGATTGGTGACAAACGACAGAAGAAAAATAGAGCCCTGAATGAACCCGGCCAAAAGAAACGCAAACTGGCGTCCGGTTATTCTGCCTTTTTCGAGATTCATTTTTTATTCCCCTTGTCCGGTATTAAGCTATTCCGGCGAGACCGATTTTGTAATGGCGTCGGTTTTTACCAAGGACGTTTTTATATCAAAAACGAGTTCGATCGTTGGGTAAAGACTGTCCCAGTATTGCTCCATGTTTTTCCACTCTTTAGGATATTTTTTATGCAGCAGCTCTCCGAAGCCGAACGGGTCGGTTTTAAGCTCCACGGACTTATTAAACGCGCTCATTATCTCGTCTTTTATTGCGTCGGCCTGTGCCTGTTTAAGGTATTCAAGACCGTCAAGGCTTATAAAATCATCGCCGACGGGCTGCTCGGAAAGGCTGCCCTGCTCCCTTATTTTTATGTGCACGCGTAATTTCGTGCCTTTTATTTCGGGAATTGCTTTACATTTTGAGCTTATTATCTCTATGGCTATTTTCTTACCGTCCTCTTTTTTCGGAACGTTGAGAATGCCCTTTTTTATTTTATCCAAAACCCACAGAAGACCGCGCGTTTCTTTTCTGTTAAACGTTCCCGCCAGTTTATAATTTTTGAAAACTGCAAGCCCTGAAATGAAAGCTGCTTTTTTTCCGCCGTTTTCCGCAACGCCGGCAACGGGAGCTACCGCGGATTTCGTTTTGCTCATAAGACAGGACGTAAACTCGATGAGCGTTACCTTTGCGGTTTCCGATGTGAATTCCTGCGTTTTTAGAATACGTTTTAAACTGGTAACGGGTACGTTTTCCAAAAGAGGCTTCAAATCCATTATTTCCTTGACGGTGCTCTGCGTTACTATAATATAAGCCGAAGGGCGTACATCCGGGTTCCTTAAGAAAAAATCAATGTAATCGCGCATGCCCTCCCTCGCAATGCCGTTGCCGAACAGCAGAACTTCGCTGTGCGACGCGAAAATCCTGTCTCCTATCATTTTCGTCAGGTTTCGTATCGCGTCAAAAATCGTTTCCCCGCCGCTCTCAAAATTGGCGTAAGCAGGCTCGGAGGAGCCTCCGCCTCCTCCAGACGCAGGATTTTTTAGCTGGGAAGGCTTCGCTATCTGGGCAATAATCTTAAAACCCGCCGGATCGTCGCTTTTATCTACTCCTAACCCGAGGGTCAGGGGCAGGTCGCTTATTTCAGTCGATCTGAGGCAGCCCGAGAAGCCGGTGAACGCCGCGATGCATAAGCATAACAACAACAGCCTCGGCTTAATTTTCATTTTGTCCTCCCGGGTTTTTCTCATTATTTTTTCTCAGAGCGCCGGGATTTTGACGCGTAATATTCTTCTTCACTATTGATGTCGGCCGGAATATAAAAGTCCGCAGGGGAGCTCTTATTAAAGCGTCTTTCTGTTCGGCGGGCATGAAGGGGGATATGGGCGACAGATACGGAATCCCGAAAGAACGCAGGGAAGCGAGGTGTATTCCGACCACGAGCATGCCCATTATGATACCGAAACCGCCCGCCGCGCCTGCGAGAATTAAAAACACAAACCTTAAAACGGTGGCGGAATCGATCTGTGCCGTGACAACAAAGCCCGATATGGCGGTCAGCGCGACGATTATGACCATAAAAGGCCCGATCAGACCCGCAGTTACAGCCGACTCGCCCAGCACCAGCGCGCCTACGATGCTCACGGCGGACCCGACTGGCTGGGGCATTGTGATGCCGGCCTCCCTGAGTATCTCAAATACCGTCAGAATGAAAAAAGCCTCGATAACGGACGGAAACGGAATCTGCTCATGCCCCGCAGCAAGCGTAAGCAGGAGCTTCGTGGGTATCAGCTCCTGGTGAAACGTTGTGAGGGCTATATAAACCGCGGGGGCGAGAACGCTTATAAAATAGCACGCGAAACGAATAAGACGGATCATGCTTGCATAGTAGGGCCTGGCGTAATAGTCCTCGGAGCGCTGGAAGCTCTCGATAAAGAGCATAGGCACCGTCAGAACGAAGGGGGTTCCGTCAACGAATATCGCGGCGCGCCCTTCGAGAAGCTTAGCAGCCACTTTGTCGGGTTTTTCGCTGTTCGCGACCGTCGGGAATATGGAAAACGGCGCGTCCTCGATAAACTGTTCGATGTAGCCGGACTCAAGTACGGCGTCTATTGAGATTTCTCCAAGACGTTTTTTTATTTCCTCGATAAGAGCGGGATCCGCTATGCTTTTAAGATACGCGACGGCGACGTCTGTTTTCGATTTCTTTCCGATTTTAATTTTTTCGAAGCAGAGATCGGGATTTTTAATTTTTCGGCGAAGGAGGGATATATTTGTTCTTATACTCTCCGTAAACCCCTCTCTCGAGCCCCTGACAACGCTTTCCGTCATCGGCGGCTCGACCGCGCGCGTTTTGGGGTCGAACGCGTTTATTACAAGCCCTTCCGATGCACCGCCGACGAGCAGTATTATTTCGCCGGAAAAAAGGTTATCAATCAGCTCGTCGTAAGCCGAAAATCTGCTTATATTTCCCGCAGAAAGCAGGTTGTTTTCGATAAAATCTATATCATGCAGCCCTGATTTCGATTTATCAGGCAGCGCCGACAAGAACATAAGCGGTTTTAAGACGCTTGCATCGAGAATATCTTTATTTACAAGGCCTTCGATAAACACCACGGCCGCGTTCGGCTTGTTATCATTTCCTATGCAAAATTCGCGCAGGACTATATCCCCGCCGCTATCTATGACGGAGCGAAGGTCTTTTATGTTTTCTCCCAAATCCTTTGAGATGAGCTTTTGCTCTCTCTCATCATCGAGGTCAACGTTTTTTCGGTTTTCGTTCAACAGCTTTGCAAGTCTGATTTTCTTAAATAAATAGCCCATTAGCTCAACTCAATTTGAAATTTTTTATAGTATAGGTAAAATATGGCCGAAGTATTCACGAAAAAGCAGTGCTTATGCCTGCTTTAGTAGAGAACGTATCGACAATAAATCGCGGAACGGGAGGTTTTATATGATTTCGGCCAAACCGTTAAAGCTGCCGGATTATGCCGCCAAGCGTTGGATATTTTGGGGCGTCCCGGCTATTTTCGCAATCGGCGTTTTTAACCACTATGTTTTTGATCTTTTGGGCAGACTTAACGTCGCAGGAATATTCGCGCCGATCAACGAAAGCGTATGGGAGCACTTGAAGCTCGCGTTCTGGCCCACGATTTTGTGGTGGGCGGCGGGGTATTGCTTATTGGCGGAAAAAAACAAGGTTTCAGCTTCACAATGGATGATCTCATCCGCTTCGGCAGCTCTTTTGAGCCCGGCTATTATACTGGGATTCTATTACACTTATACCTGGGCGTTGGGTATCGAATCGCTTTTTCTGGATGTTTTTTCACTGCTTTTGGCAACGGCGCTTTCGCAGGGTGTCGCTTATCGTTTGTATAAAAACAAAGCGCGGAACCGTTTCTTTGTGTTTACGGTCTTGCTTTTGTTTATCCTGGCGGCTTTTGCTTTCGGCTTTTTTACGTTTTACCCGCCGCATATTCCGCTCTTTCGAGACCCTCCGACCGGAACATACGGCATATGGGCGGGCTGAGCGCCGGGGCGGGAAACGTCAAACGGTAAATATAGTAAAAAACAGTACGGCTTTTAAGCCGTACTGTTTAGCATTTGCCGTGAAAACACCATCTGGGACTAATCGATCGAAAGGTTTGCCCTCGCGTTGCTAATGTGCTCGGATATTAGGGCTTCTGCAAGCTTTGAGTCATGCTGTTCGAGCGCTTCCAAAATCTTATAATGTTCTTTGACCGACATTTCGGCTCTGCCGGATTTTTTTATGGACAGCTCGCGCGCTTTCTGAATGAAATGGTGAAAATCAGTAAGCGTATTTTTTAGTATTGTGCTGTTACACGAATCGTAAATTATTTTGTGGAAGCGGGTATCGAGCTGCCAGATCTGCGCGTAATCGCTGCGGCCGACGTAGAACTCCTGCAGCTCGACGATATTCCTTAGCTGCGAGAGCTGGTCTTCGGTGATATTTGCCGCCGACCAGTTGGCGGCCAGGCCCTCGATATACATGCGGATGGTGTAAATGTCCCGGATGTCTTTGTCTTTTATTCCGACGACAATTGACCCCTTGTTGGGAACGGATTCAACAAGACCCTCAAGCTCCAGCTTGCTTATCGCTTCGCGCACAGGAGTTCTGCTCACCCCGAGTTCGTCGGAAATGCGGTTTTCAACCAGAGATTCGCCCGGCTCAAGCTCACCGTTTAGGATGTCATTCTGCAGAATGTTGAAGACCTGCATGGTAAGAGAATGACTATCCATTTTTGACGAATCAATTTTCTTCATGTTATCACCCAATCCGGTTATTAAAAGAACAGTTTTTTAGCCGTTGTGCTAGCTCCTTATCGCTTATTGCCGTTACGCGCCCCTGCCTGTACTGCTCGTCGACCCATTCTTTGAGGTCCGTTACTATTTTATCCGTTTTTGAAACGCAATTCGGGCCTTCGAGGCGGTAGTACCGGTTTATCCAGAAAGCGATCCCGGACAGCCCCGACATATTGCTGACCGAAACGGATGCAGGCTTATTAAGAAGCTTTTCGGTATTAAATATACTATATATTTCCTCGTCTTTCAACAGTCCGTCGGCATGAATTCCTGCGCGGGTTACATTAAAGTCGTTGCCGACAAACGGCGTCATCGGAGGGATAGGGTAATTAAGTTCTTTTTTATAATAATCGGCTATATCGGTTATGGCGCTTAGATCCATGCCTGAGGCGGTGCCGCGGAGCGACGCGTATTCGATGGCCATCGACTCGAGCGGAATATTCCCCGTACGCTCACCGATCCCAAGGAGGGAACAGTTAACCGCCGAGGCACCGTAAAGCCATGCAACCGCCGCGTTTACAACGGCTTTATTAAAGTCGTTATGCCCGTGCCATTCGAGCTGCTGCGAAGGCACGCCCGCATAATGCTTCAGCCCGTATATTATGCCGGGAACGCTTCGCGGAAGAGCAACGCCCGGATAGGGCACCCCGTAGCCCATTGTGTCGCAGGCGCGGATTTTGACGGGTATGCCGGACTCATCGGAAAGCCGCATCAGCTCATTTACAAAGGGTACGACAAAACCATAGAAGTCGGCACGGGTTATATCCTCAAGGTGGCAGCGCGGAATGAGCCCCGCGGAAATTACATTTTCCACTGTTTTTAAGTACAGCGCCATCGCCTGCGGACGTTTCATTTTAAGCTTATTAAAAATATGATAATCGGAGCAGCTCACCAAAATGCCCGTTTCCTTTAAGCCGAGGTCCTTTACAAGCCCGAAATCATCGGGATTTGCCCGTATCCATGTCGTAATCTCGGGGTAACGGTAGCCAAGCTCACGGCATTTTTCGAGCGCCTCGCGGTCTTTTTTGCCGTAGACAAAAAATTCTGTCTGGCGGACAAGCCCATTTTCGCCGCCGAGCCTGTGCATCAGCTTGAACAAATCAACCATCTGCTTTACGGTATAAGGTTCGCGGGACTGCTGACCATCCCGGAACGTCGTGTCGGTTAACCATATATCCTCGGGCGTGTTCATCGGAACCCTGCGGTCGTTGAAGGAAATTTTGGGAACTTCATCATACGGAAACAGGTCCCGGTACAAATTTGGTTCAGCTACATCCTGCAGACTGTAGTGGTAATCGTGCTGCTCGAGCAGGTTTGTTCTTTTGTCGTAAATAATCATATTATCCCTGCTTTCGTGTATTACGGTATCACCGTATAATTGTATACAATAATACCATAATACAGACGCATGTCAAGAACAATCACTCAAATAAAAAAATATTTTAAGAATATGGGCTGCAAAACAAACAAAAAAGATGCGCCGAAGCGCATCCCTTTTTATCGATAGATTTTACTTTTACACTTTTATAAGCTCGTAATCTGTGCTGCCGAGGCCGAGTTTCTCCGCGTGGTCGATCATTACCCTCCAGTTTGTATCGGGATGGACGTCTGTAAAATGGTCGTTATGTAAGCTTCCGCTTTGGTCCAGCAGGCTGCCTTTTACAGGAGGCTGGGCGTTGACGGCCATCGAACAGGCCAGGTCCAGCGCAACGGGGTCGAAGGACGCGAACATGCCCACGTCCGGCACAATCGGAATATCGTTTTCGGAGTGGCAGTCGCAGAAGGGCGATACGTCGACCACCAGAGTTATATGGAATTGCGGGCGGCCTTTCAGCACCGCACAGCTGTATTCGGCGATTTTTTTATCGAGAATGTCGTTTGAAACATAGTTTATCGGCTGGACGGCGTCAGTCGGGCAGACGCCGACGCACCTTCCGCAGCCGACGCATTTTTCCCGGTCTACATCCGCTTTGCGGTTTTTGACCGTTACCGCTCCGTGAGCGCAGTTTTTAACGCAGGAGCCGCAGCCGACGCATTTTTCAAGGTCGACTTCGGGCTTTCCGTCGCTGTGCATCTCCATTTTGCCGGCTCGCGAGCCGCAGCCCATTCCGATGTTTTTAAGCGTGCCTCCGATGCCGGTGGATTCATGCACCTTAAAATGGGTGAGGGAAATTACAATATCCGCGTCCATTACGGCGCGTCCGATTTTCGCTTCTTTTACGTATTCGCCGCCGTCGACTCTGACAAGCGCCTCGTCCGTTCCTTTAAGGCCGTCGGCTATCAAAATGTGACACCCGGTGGAAAGCGGCGAAAAGCCGTTTTCGTATGCGGAGTTCAGATGATCGAGCGCATTTTTACGTCCGCCGACGTAAAGCGTGTTGCAGTCGGTAAGAAACGGCTTGCCACGGCGCGCCTTGACAATGTCGGCCACGACTTTGGCATAGTTGGGGCGAAGAAACGCCAGATTCCCCGGCTCGCCGAAATGGATTTTGACGGCGGCATATTTATTTTCGAAATCGATCTTTTCGATCCCCGCGGTTTTTACGAGCCTTGCGAGCTTCTGAAGCAGGTTTTCCTCGAGAGTGGCATGCATGTCGGTAAAATACACTTTTGACTTACTCATTTTATCCTCCCATTTTTTGCGGATTTTTTTTCCTGTCTTTATCTTAATTGCTTTTCATGCGGATTTGAAGTAAAATTTCATATAAAAGAAAATTATGTAATTTAGAGTATGCGGCTGACAAAAATAAGCAGAATAGAGGGGCTATTATGAAAGAACAGATTCAGGGGAGACCGGACGCTAAGTCTTTTTTGGAAAAGGCGCTGCAAATGGGGGCAAGCGACGCGGTTTTATTCGGAATCGACGATATTGCCTTCGACAGCAGGACCTTGCTGAAATGTATGTTCGGATGCGGTGACTGGGGCAAAAACCATACCTGCCCGTCAAGGCCGGGGTTCCCGCTTCCTTGGGATTTTGAAAAAATCCTGAGGCGCTACTCATGGGGAGTTATTATACATACGCACGAAAAAAAGCTGAGCCACGAAATTTCATTCGGGCTGGAACGCGAAGCCTTCTTAAAGGGCTATTATATGGCTTTTTCAATGAGCGACTGCTCAAGCTGCGAGAAATGCTCCTGCATAGACGGGGCGAGCTGCCGCTTTCCGAAATCGGCGCGTCCGGCTTTCCATTCCGTCGGAATAGACGTTTTTAAGACCGTTCACAACCTTTCGCTTCCGCTTGACGTGCTGCAAAACGAAAAGCAGCAGCAAAACTGGTATTCGGCGGTTTTTATCGAATGACGTTCTGATTTACGCTACTGATTTTGAATCAACTGGATTTTCATTCCGTTCGGGTCCAGAATATACACAAATTTAACGCCGGGGTTTGGCGAGAACGGCCCGATAATATTATATCCCTTCTCTTTCAGCAGGGAAATCGTCCTGTCGAGCGAATCTACCTCAAAGCCCCAGGAGATGTCTTTTCCAGCGTCTATATTCTGTTTGCTTTTATTGCAGAT
>JAUZPW010000129.1 GCA_030705725.1 Bacillota bacterium | reverse complement strand
GGATTTGAAACACGAAAGTTCAAATCCCTTTTCTGCATTTTTGTCTGGTGGAGACAGTTGGGCTCGAACCAACGACCTCTCGCGTGTGAGGCGAACGCTCTAGCCAGCTGAGCTATGCCTCCCTGTAAACCTGGCATTTAATGGAGCAGGGGGAAAAGCATTTCCCCCATCCACTCTGTGGTGACCCGTAGGAGATTCGAACTCCTGATACCGCCGTGAAAGGGCGGTGTCTTAACCACTTGACCAACGGGCCTGATATGGTAGCGGCAGTTGGATTTGAACCAACGACCGACCGGGTATGAACCGGTAGCTCTGGCCAGCTGAGCTATGCCGCCACGCGTCGAACGAATGTAATTTTAATATATAACAGGTACTCTTGTCAAGATATAATTATTGAAGCCCGACTTCCTCCGCCGTTTTTTCAGTTACGGCTCCGTTTTCTATAAGCAGATCGCAAAGCGTAGTCCCCGGTTCATCCTTCAAACCGGCGCTCAGCAGGCTCAGGCTTATTTTAACCGCGTCAGATCTCAGAAACTTGTCGTTACCGCCGGAAGAAAGCTCACGTTTTTCCGCCGCTCCTGTTTTCAGGGCGAACGCTTCGGCGCCCGACCATAAAAAGTCCCGCCCCTCCGCATAGCCTAAAGACCTCAGCCCGAAAGTCAGAAAATCATTGAAGCCTGTCAGTGAGGACGCGCCGAAAAGCGTCTGGGATATGCCTTTCGCGAGCCCTTTTTGGTAAAGATATCCGACATAAGGATCCGCCCACGACGGAACGTCCGTAAAAGGATGTCCGGCGTTAGCTTCCAGCGCCTCAGCCTCCCTGCCTAGAAGCCGCACAAACATAACGGCTGCTTCAGCCCTCGTCATCGCCCTGTCAAGCCCAAAGTCGCTGCCGTTGCCCTTCAAAAGGCCCAGATCGTAAAGCTTCAACGCGTCGTAATAAGAATCGGAATACATAAAGCTTACCATGCGCCTTATAAGACCGTCGTCCCATTCGTGGTCTTTTTTCATCTCTTCCGCCGGAATAAGGACATATGTTTCCTCACTGCCCTCTTCCGCACTGCCGTAAGCGTCTTCATAGGTGACATCGGTATAGAGTATGTTCCCGTAAATTGAAACCGCGTTGAAAGCGTGGTTCACCGAAGGGGATGAAATAAAAACGCAGGGCACGTTCGCCATGTTGCAAAGAATCGAGTACGCCCTCGAATAGCCCGAGCAAACCGCTTTGCGGTCTATAAGCGCACCGTAAGCCGTAAAAGGCTCGTCCGGGGCGTTTTGAGCGTCTTTTGCCGCCGCCTCGTCGTATTCGCAGACGTCCGCAATATACCTGCCGATCGCCTCGGCCCTCTCAGCGGTCGTCATCCCCGGGGTGATGATTTCGCCGATAACTCTCTTCGCTTCAAGAACGGTCTCACTCTCCATGTCCTGCTCATACGTCTGCAGGGTTAAGCTGAGCTCCGTGTTGTATCCGGGGTTGTATAAAAGCGAAAACAAATGAGGATAAACGCTTTCGGCCGCAATGTATACCTTGTCTAAATCGAGCCTTCGCCCGCTTTTGATCGTTAAACTGAAAATGCCCGCGTCGGCGTTTTCGGCAATCAGCAGGCCCGCCGCGGCCTCGTCTCCGGCGTAAACCTCTTTGGCAGAGGCAAAAACCGCCGCCATGCAGGCCGCCAGTATTCCGCAAAAAAACGCCTTCAAGCGCGCCGGCATTTCCCTTTATCCTCTTACATCAGCTTGACAGTGTAAAAAACCGCCGCGATAAAAAGATATATAAAAACCGCGAACATGCAGTAAAAAGCCGCCATAGCTCCAAGCACAAAGGAGAACACGATGGTTAAAACCGCTGTAAGCCCCGCCAAAAGCACGGGAAGCAGGGTCGCGTCCTGGCTGAGCAGGCTGAGCTTTCGCCCGAAAATCTTAAGAACACCGTTGTTTCTGGAAGCTCTCAGCACGATTGCAAGCTCTATCCCCAAAAAGGCGAGCCCCATAACGACCAGATAAAGCGGCCTTTTGCCCGTACCGTCGCCGGTAAGCGTCCTGCTGAGCGACCATAGGCACACGGCGCCGGTAGCGCAGATAACTGAAATCGAGAAAAACTCCCGCGGGTAGGTATGGAAAATAAGATATAAAACCGCGATCGAAGGCAGCAGCGTGTACAGCATTTTAATCGAGATCGTGTAATCGTAATAAAGCAGCGCCAACGCGCAGAATATCATAACGGCGCCGATAAAGATATAGTTAGCGCCTGTTAAAAGCTTTTTTGGGCCTTCACCGGATGCTTTTTTCTCGTTTCTGTATTTAACCGCGCCGTAACCGGCGGCTATTACGCCGGCCGCGAAAATTCCCTTTACAGCATACAGTCCGTAAATGAATGTCGAACCGTAGCATAAGAGCCTGTAAACCACCATCAGCAGAAATATTCCCAAAAGCGCCAGCAGGAACATTGTAATAACCTTGGTCGATATATAGTCGCTGTCATTTTTCTGAAGCTTTTTCGCCGTCAAAGCCACACCACTCCTCAAACGTGTTGCGTTAAAAATTGCCAGTAAAAAACATTATTGCCGAAAGCATCGCGATCGGCGCCGTTTCGCATCGCATAATACGGGGCCCCAGTGAAACCGTTATAAGCCCCGAAGCGTTCGCCGCCTCGGCCTCCCCGGAGGTAAATCCCCCCTCTGAACCTATGACGGCGGAAACTCTTAAAAAGTTCCCTTTATTTTGCAAAGCGTTCAATAAAGAAACGTTCCGTTCCCCTTCATATGCCATAAGGGAAAGATCGTGCTCCGTCGCCTTTTTCAGCATATCGTCAAAGCCGACCGGCTCGTGGATGTTTGGAATTATTCCGCGGCCCGACTGCTTCGCCGCTTCCTCCGAGATTTTGCGGAAGCGTTCGGTTTTCCGTGCCTGGGCCCGATCGTCCGGCCTTGATACGCAGCGGCTTGAAAAGAACGGCGTAATTTCGTAAACGCCCAACTCGACCGCTTTCTGAATAACCGTTTCGAGCTTATCCGACTTCGGCATCGCCACAAAAAGCGAGACAAGCACGGTCGGCTCTGCGGGCGTTTTAAGCTTTGAGTTTACCGAAACAAAAACCGAATCATCGTCAAACCGTGACAAAGAGCAGAGATAATCGAATCCGCGCCCGTCGCAGACAGTCAGCTCCTGGCCCGTCTTCATCCTGAGCACGTGCCTTACGTGATGGCTGTTTGGGCCGTCAAGCTTTATTTCATCGCCGTTTTCAAAACAGCCGGTAATAAAAAACTTCGACACGAGGTTTCACCCTTGTTCGCTTTTATAGCTATTCATTTTATCAAACCGGCGTATTTTTGTCCACAAAATTATATTTTTTGATTTGCGTATTCAAAGCTGATAGCGGCCCAGCCCCCGTCAAGAAGCCTTTCCTGCTCCGAAAAACCGTGCTTTGCGATTTCTTCCGCCACCTCGTCCGCACGCTCCGTTATAATCCCCGATACTATAAGCGTTCCGTTTTTTTTCATAAAGCTCCCGAAATACGGAGCCATCGCAATAAGCACGTCCGAAACGATGTTCGCCGTTACAAGGTCAAATCCCGCCCCGATTTTTTCCCTCAGCTCCGCGTCCTGAGTAATATTTCCCGAAAAAGAGCAAAATGAGTCCGGCTTAAGCCCGTTTTTCAACGCGTTTTTTGCGGCGACGCAGACAGCGTTTTCGTCGATGTCCGTCATGACTGCCGAAGAAGCCCCCAAAAGCAGCGCACCGATCGCGAGGATTCCGCTTCCGCAGCCGAGGTCAAGCACCTTTTCCCCGCCCGAGACGGTTTCGTCCAGAAACTTAAGGCATAGCCTCGTGCTTTCGTGCTGCCCCGTGCCGAAGCATGAGCCGGGGTCGATTTCCAGAACGGCGCGTTTATCCGGATTTTCTGTCTTTTCCCACGACGGGCAAATAAGAAGCCTGCTTCCCACCGTAAACGGCTTGAAGTACCGCTTCCAGTTGTCCGCCCAATCCTCCTCGCAAACCGTCTCCGTTACGATCTCAAGCCGCCCCATAGCGTCTTTTTCGTCCCGCGCCTTAAGCCCCGAGAGCTTTTCCCTTAATTCCTTCTCCTGATTTTCGCCCTGCTTATTCTGCGGAAGATAAAAAATAACGCGCGTCCCGCGGGTCTCGTAACCGCTAAGGCAGTCGTCGATGTAATCGAACCTCGCCTTTCCCGTATTCACAAAGTCAATAAAATCCCCCGCGTCCTCGATTTCAAAGCCCGATATATCGCATAAAAGCAAAATTCCCGTGACGGCGTCTATCCCCTCCGCCGACGTGCTTACGCTTACCTTTTTCCAGTCCATCTTCTGCCGTTCCCCTCAGCCTTATCCGGTCTGATAAGACAATTTTTTGAATATCCTATAAGATCTTCCCTGCCCGCTTCCCTGAGTGCCTTTTTAACTAAAGCGCGGTTTTCCTTCTTTCCCCATTGCAAAAGCGCGCGCTGCATCGCTTTTTCGAGCGGCGTCTTCGGGACATAGACAGCCTCCATAGTACGCGGGTCAAGCCCCGTGTAATACATCGCGGTGGAAAGCGTCCCCGGCGTCGGATAAAAATCCTGTACCTGCTCCGGCATGGTCTTGTTGCGTTTCAGCATCAGCGCGAGCTCAATCGCGTCGTTTAAATCGCTCCCCGGGTGCGACGACATAAGGTAAGGCACGAGATACTGCTCTTTTTTATGTCTCTGGTTCATTATCCTGAATCTTTCGCGAAACTTCTCGTAAACGTCAAACGACGGCTTTCCCATATAATAAAGCACTTTTTCGCTTATATGCTCAGGCGCGACTTTGAGCTGGCCGCTTATATGGTCGCGTACAAGCTCGGAGAAAAATTCGCTGTTCTTGTCGCAGAGCATATAATCGTATCTGATTCCCGACCGTATGAATACCTTTTTTACGTGCGGCAGGGCTTTGAGCTTGCGCAAAAGCGAAAGGTAATCAGCGTGGGACGCGTCCAGATTTCTGCACGGTTCGGGAAAAAGGCAGCGCCTGTCCCTGCACACGCCGTCCTTCTCCTGTTTTTTGCAGGCCGGATGGCGTAAATTCGCCGTGGGCCCGCCGACGTCGTGTATATAACCCTTGAAATCCGGTTCGCTCCCGAACGCCTCGGCCTCCCGCAAAACGGATTCATGGCTTCGGGACGTAATATAGCGCCCCTGATGAAACGCAAGCGAGCAAAAGTTGCAGGCGCCGATGCAGCCCCTGTTGTGAATTATCGAGAACCTGACCTCCGTAAGGCCGGGCACTCCGCCCTGTTCCTCGTATGAGGGATGATACGC
>JAUZPW010000128.1 GCA_030705725.1 Bacillota bacterium | reverse complement strand
TGATCGTCAACGACGTCATCAACTACATAAAGGAGATAAACCAGGCGGGCATCACCGTTTTGATGGTCGAGCAGAACGCCAGAAAGGCGCTCAGCATAGCACACCGCGCCTGCGTCCTCGAGCTCGGGCGCGTCACCCTTTCGGGCGACGCCGGCGAAATCGCCCAAAACAGCGCCATCATCAAATCCTACCTCGGCGGCGTTAAACAGAAATAACAGAAGGAGGCACATAAAATGACAGACAGATCGGCAAAAGCGCAGTATGATTATTTAAAGCTTGAGGGCAAAACCGCTATTGTCACGGGTTCCACGAGCGGAATCGGGGAAGCGACGGCTATTATGTTCGCAGATCTCGGCGCGAACGTGACGGTTTGCGGGCGCAATGAGGAAAACGTAAAAAAAGTTACAGATAACATCATCTCGCGCGGCGGCAAGGCTATCGGAGTGAAATGCGACGTGTCGAAGCTCGAGGACATCCGCAACACCATAGCGAAAACCGTGGAAGCCTTCGGAGATATAGACATTCTTGTAAACAACGCGGCGGCATTCGGCGGCGGCAGAAGATTCGACAAAATGACCTACGAGGAATGGGACCGGGTGCTCAAAGTGAACCTCACGGGGTCGTTTATGTTTACGAACGAGGTGCTTCCGTACATGACGAAGAAGCTGAGCGGCAAGATCGTCATGGTTAGCTCGGGCGCGGCCTTCGGATACGACTTTTCAGACCCGCATTACGCGGCATCAAAGGCGGGCATGATAGGGCTTGCCAAGGAGCTTTCACAGGAGCTTCTCAAATACAGGATAAACATCAACGCCGTCGGAGTCGGACTTACGGACACCGCGGCGGCTCATTTCGCCGACCGTTCGTGGGAAGACGAAACTTCGCTTCTCGGCTGGTGGCGGGTCGGTCTCCCGGAGGATCAGGCGGCGACGATCGTTTTCTTAAGCTCGGCGGCGGCGGACTATATCACGGGTCAGGTACTGTGCCCCAACGGCGGAGCATGGATGTAAATAGAATTAAGACGGAGATTTTATTATGACAGACATTATTATTCACGGCGGCTCGGTTATTACAATGGAGCGGGACGACGGCACAGGAATTATCAATAACGGCGCCGTCGCGATAAAAGGCGACAAGATCGTTGCGGTGGGCGAAACAGCCGACATAATGCGCGATTACAAGGCAGAGAGGTATATTGACGCCACGGGCAAGGTCGTCATGCCCGGCTTTATCGACGCACACATGCATTCGGACATGGCGCTTATGAAGGGCCTCGCCCAGGACAGCAACAACTGGATGCAAAGCTGCGTCTGGCCGTATACCGAAGTAATTACGACCGATGAGGTCAAAAATGGGTCTATGGTGTTTTTGATGGAAGCACTGAGGGCCGGAACGACCACGTTCTGCGATTACCACGAGTACGTTTACGACATAGTCGAAAACTACAAGGCCCTCGGCGTGCGCGCCTGCCTTGCGCAGGCTATACAGGCGCTGGCGCCCAACGCCTCGGATATTCCGATCGGAGAGCTTTATCCGCTTGAAAACAAGTACGAGGACGTCGGCTATCAGAAAAACCTCAAGCTCATTAACGAGTACCATATGTATAAAGACGGCCTTATAACCGGCATGCTCGGGCCTATGGCTCCCGACAGGGTTACAAAGGAAATGATGCTGGAAGTCAACGAGACGTCGAAAAAATACAATATCGGCATGCATATGCATCTTTCCTGCGGCACGCGCGAGATAAATCAGATGGAAAAGCGCTACGGCAGGAGAAGCATCCCGCTGCTCGACGATATGGGGCTTATAAACGAGCGCATGATCGGCGTTCATCTTTCCGTCGCCACGGACGAAGAGCTCGAACATTTCGCCAAAAAGGGCGGGGCTATGGTTTTATGCTCCGGAAGCGAGGCTATAATCGACGGAAACGTTCCCCCCGCGTTTGAGTTCAGCAAATCAAGCAGCAGGCTGGCCCTGGGCTCGGATCAGACGGCCGGCGGAAATACAAGCAACATGTTCAACGAGATGAAATTTACAGCGATTCTTAACAAGTGCAAGTTCGGCGATCCCACGGTTTTCCCCGCCTGGAAGGTGCTGCGCATGGCGACGATAGACGGCGCGAGGGCTATGGGCCTCGGCGATATGGTCGGATCGCTTAAGCCGGGCAAAAAGGCCGATATGATTATCGTGGACTTCCAGAAACCGACGCTTACGCCTTTGCTCTTCGATCCGATACGCAATATCGTTCCGAACCTTGTTTACGCGGCAAACGGAAGCGAGGTCGAAACCTCGATTATAAACGGCGAGATAGTTATGGAAAACCGCGAGTTTACGCGCGTTAACGAAAAAGAGCTTATCGACGCGGCCAACGCATCGGCAAGAGCGCTTGCCGCCCGCACAAAGGACAAAATGGTTAAAATCAAAAACGACCTGTACATGATGATGCAGGCTGACCGTATATAATTTGGAGGCCGGAATGAAGGATTATTTGAGAGTCTGCGGGAAAACGGCGATTATCACCGGTTCGGCGCAGGGCATCGGCAGGGGGATGGCAATCGAGCTCGCAACTTACGGAATAAAAATCGCCGTCCTCGATATAGACGACAAGCTCGGCACGGAAGTCAGGGACATTATCCGGAAAGCGGGCGGAACCGCCGAATATATTCACTGCGATATTTTCAGCGTAGAGGATATTAAAAAAGCGGTCAAAAAGACCGCGGAGGCTTTCGGGGGCATCGACATTCTCGTTAACAACGTCGGCGGAGGCGAGCCGTCCTGCGGCTTTGAAACGATCACCGACGAGAGATGGGACAAATACATACGTTTTAACCTTTACGGCGCGTTCTACATGACCCGGGAGGTTTTTCCCTATATGAAGGCCCGGAAAAAAGGCAAGATTGTGAATATCAGCTCGGGCTACGCCATCGGCGGCGGGGATTTCTGCGCGCATTACGCGACCGCGAAGGCCGGGCTGATCGGCTTTACGACGTCGGTCGCCAAAGAGGCGGCGCCTTACAATATCAATGTAAACGTTATCCCGGTCCCGACAACCGATACTCCCGCCATGAGGCTTACAGATACCCCGGAAATGATCGAGGCGGAAATCCGCGACACTCCGCTCGGCAGGATCGCAGTTCCGGAGGACATTGCCAATACGGTTTTGTTTCTCGTTTCCGAAGCGGCGGACTACGTCACGGGGCAGATAGTAGCGCCGAACGGCGGAAAAAGGATGCTTGTCTGAGACGCGGCATGAATCATAAAAATCTGCTGAGGTCCCTCGCGGCGGACCTTACCGGCGGGCTTATTTACGCGATCGGTTTATATACTTTCGCGCTTAACGCCAATTACGCCCCGGGGGGCTTATACGGGATAGCAATCATCGTAAACCACTACACCGGGTTCCCGATCGGCTTATTTACGCTTATAATCAATATCCCGCTTGCTTTTATCTGCTATAAAGTGCTGGGAAAGGAATTCTTTTTCTTCTCCATTAAATCTATAGCCATAATTGCCTTTTACACTGACGTTTTACTGCCCATGTTTCCGGTTTACAGGGGCGACAGACTTATTGCGGCAATATTTATGGGGCTTTGCGCCGGAGGGCTGGCGCTTATATACCTCGCGAATTCCTCAACCGGAGGATCGGACTTTGTCGTTCTTCTGGTAAGAAAATACAAGCCGCATCTAACTGTCGGAAGTATAACCTTTATGTTCGACGTGGCCGTGTTTGTGGCGAACCTGTTCGTTTACAGGGATATTAATTCGGTTTTATATTCTATTATCTCAGCCGTTGTGGCGACAAACTGCATAGACAGGGTAATGAAGCGGGCTGTCAGAAGGTCGCTTGTGGCGGCTGTGACCGAAAGCGGACAGAGCGTCTCGGAAGAGCTCAGAGAAAAGGGCTTCGAGACGCTTGAGCTAAAGTCCGGCGACGGCGGCAAAAATATGCTGCTGTGCGTTTGCCGCGATAAGGACGCATGCTTCGTTCAGGAACGGGTGGCAAAAACGGCGCCCGATTCTCTGGTTTTTTCGGCTGAGGTCAATATTACGGAAAAAATAAAATAAGCGCCCGGTAAGCCGAAAGAAATATACCCTATTATGTATTATTATGGTATTATATTGAAAGGGCTGATTGCTTTTTAACCGGGAGGAAAGATAATGGATCACATTCGTGACGAAATGGATCTTCTGAAAAATTTCATGGTTCTGGTTTCCAGGGAGTTCGGCGAAAAATGCGAGGTCGTGCTGCACAGTTATGAAGACGGTTACAATAAAACGATCATCGCCATCGAAAACGGACAGGTTTCGGGACGCAAAGTCGGCGACTGCGGCGGCGTGCTCGGTCTTGAGGTGCTGAAAGGCACGTCGGACGGCAGCAACCAGTTTAATTATGTGACCACAACGAAAAACGGGAAAATCCTGCGCTCGTCCACAGGCTATCTGTATAACGACAAACATGAGCCGATTGGGGCAATGTGCATAAATTACGACATTACGGACGCCCTGAACGTCAAGGATTTCGACCCTGCTACGCTTTCCGGAATTGAAGCTAACGAAACGCTCGTCAACAGCGTTACGGAGCTTTTGGATCAGCTTCTCGAGGAATGCCAGAAATACGTCGGGAAGCCTGCCGAGGAAATGAAAAAGGAAGATAAAATGAAAGCGCTTAGATTCCTTGACGAAAAGGGAGCCTTCCTTATTACAAAGTCGGGGACGCGTATCTGCAAGTTTCTGAACATATCTAAATTTACTCTTTACAATTATCTGGATGAGCTGAGGGGCGACCGGCAGGCTAAAAGCGAAGCGGCTCTTTAATTTAACTAAAAAAGCGGCTGCATTTTTCCCTTTACGGAAAAGCGCAGCCGCTCTTTTGCTATGCTTATTTTTTTGCGGCGTAAACGGGGATACACAGTGCCAGGCAGAGCGCAAGCCCCATAAAAACGTCGATAACCGAATGCTGTTTTACGAAGACCGTGGATGCGCAAATAAAGACGGCAAGTATGAAGGAAAGCGCGATAAGCGGTTTGTTTTTGCCCGTCACGCGGTTCTTTACAAGCGAAACGTGCACCGCCGCGGCATTAAAAACATGGATGCTGGGCGTTACCATCGTCGGAGAATCTAAAGAAAACATGGCGGCCATCGCGCGGGAAAGCGGATCTCCGCCGGTTATTGCGGGGCGGAAGGAAATTGCGTTCGGGAAAACCACGTATACAAGCAGGCAAATCCCCATTCCGGCAAAAAGAACTGTCTGGAGCGTGACGAAGTCGCGCCTCGAGGTCAGCCCGAGATATAAAAGCGCCGCAAGCAGATAAAAATACCAAAGGCAATAGGG
>JAUZPW010000127.1 GCA_030705725.1 Bacillota bacterium | reverse complement strand
TACTGTGAAAGCATGGCGAATTCATTAGGAGTTATAGTAATCATACTTTCCCTTTCTAAGTGCGCGCGCCTCAATAAGATTTTGATTCTTACTGAGGCACAGCGCTCTATTCGCCTTAGCTACGGCAAAGAATTAATATTTTCCGAACTCCCTGTCGCTTAAAGCAACCTTCTTGTTCCCGCCGGAAAGAGCTTCTTCGTGGCGTTCAGCGTTTCCGCCGCCCTGGGCGTCTTTTTTCTTGTCTACCACGTTTCCGATATCCCGAAGCACATCCGGGCTGAGCTTCTCGTCATATCTCGGAGCCGCGCGATTTGTCTTTTTAAGTCTGAACTTGGCGATCTGTTCCTTAAGCCTGTCGGCCTGGCCCATAAGCTCCTCGCTGGCGGCGGCGCTTTCTTCGGATGTCGCGGAGTTGGTCTGAACGACCTGCGACACCTGCATAAAGCCCTGGTTAATCTGGGATATTCCGCTTGCCTGCTCGTTCGACGCGACGGCTATATCGTTTACGAGGATCGCGACCTTCGCTACGGTTTCAACAATTTCCTTAAGCGCTTCCGCCGTATCCTTTGCTATCTTTGTTCCGCCCTCGGCTTTCTTTATTGACCCTTCGATCATCGAGGTGGTCTCTTTTGCCGCGTTTGCCGATCTTGCGGCCAAGTTTCTGACTTCTTCCGCCACGACGGCAAAGCCTTTGCCGTACTGTCCTGCCCTTGCGGCCTCGACGGCGGCGTTAAGCGCCAGGATATTCGTCTGGAACGCTATATCGTCGATTACTTTTATAATCTTTGAAATATTGCTCGAAGCCTCGTTGATTTCCTCCATCGCCTTGAGCATGCCCTGCATCTGGTTCGTGCCCTTGGCGGCGTTCGATTTCGCATCCTCGGACAGGGAATTCGCCTGATTCGCGTGATTCGCATTCTGAGTGGTCTGAGTTGAAATTTCTTCAATCGAAGCAGTCAGCTCCTCGATTGCGCTCGCCTGCTCCGTTGCACCCTGCGCAAGGTCTACGCTAGAGTTCGATACCTGCTTTGCTCCCTCTGCAACCTGTTCGGACGCGGCGTTGATATTGCCCAAAACCTCGTTTAAGTTTTCAGCCATTCTGGCAAAAGCCCGCGCAAGCTGTCCGATTTCATCCTTGCTCTTAACGTCAATCTCAACGTTCAGGTCGCCGGCCGCTATTTTTTCGGATTCAATGACCAGCTTCTTAACCGGCTTTGTAATCGAGTTCGCGAGTAAGAATCCTAAAATCAGCGCAAGCGCCATTGCGACGCCGGTCGAAGCAAAGAGTACGACGGTTATTCTGGTCTGGTTTGCCGCGATTTCCTTGCTGATTTTATCAATGTTTTGCGCTCTGTTGCTCGCATGATCCTGATTTATCTTTACCAACGCCTGCGTTTCCGAAGATATATTCGAGCCGATGTAGACGGTTTCTTTAGCGTCTCCTTTTCTGACGGCGGGAACGAGCTTATTGTTAATCTCGTCGGCCCACTCGGCGCTTCTCGTGACGACATCCCGGTTTTCATCCGTGTCGGCGAGGCTTATAAGGGTTTTGCACAGCTCGTTATACTCGTCGGTCATGCTTTTGAACTGCGTCACGTAATCTTCTTTTCCGTAAAGCATGTACGCCCTCATTATGCTGGAGCGTTCCGACAGGTTGTAAGTAAGATTCATATTTACGTCATATAGCTTAAACTGTACGCTGGTTAAGTCATCAACTTCCCTGTTGATTTTCTGAAGGCTTGTGAATGTAACGCCGGCAATTGCTGCAAAGATCAATACTATTACGATATAACCCGCGAGAATTTTGGTCCGCAATTTTTTAGACATTATGGCCCTCTCCCTATAAAATTTAGTTAATATTTGTTAACTCTGAAATTTCTTCCTCTCTTAGAAGCCTGTTGCAGTCGAGAATAAGCTTAACCTCGTTTTCAACCTTGCCGATGCCGCTTATATATCTGTTGAAAGAGGCGGTACCCACATCCGGCGGCGCAACGATTTCCTCCTCGGGTATAATCAGCACCTCGGAAACCCGGTCGACAATCAAACCGATCGAAAGCTCCTCAATGTCGATAACGATAACGCAGGTTCTGTTATCGTAATCTCTGGGGGTTTTCTTAAAACGTATTCTTGCGTCCATAACGGGAATGATTTTGCCCCTGAGGTTTATGACGCCGCGTATGTATTCCGGAAGCTCCGGGATCTTCGTTACCGGCTGCAGTCCGATAATTTCTGTCACATACTGTATTTCGATGCCGTACCCCTCTTCGCCAAGAGTAAACGTAAGAAATTTGTTCTTTTGAGTATCTTCCTCCTGATCGGTGAGTTCCTGCTCAAAAGGTTTCGTCATTTTTAATCTCCTCTCCACGATTCTTCTAAGTTAAAACCAGAAAACGCAAAAAATTGCTTGCCCTCAAGAATTATTGTTAAATTTCCCTTCAAACTAATATATCGCTCAATATTTTGTCGAATTAAGTAAAAATGAGCAGAGATTAATAAAGAATCCTGTAGAACGCTGTCGAAATCCATAATATAAAACAGGGGTTCGGTTAAGAACCCCTGTTTACAAAGCAAGATATTAATTTTTTCATGCTAAACAGCGCGTATTAAAATGGGGTCATAAACAGATCGATTCATAAAAATCCATCATCCATTTCAATATTAAATCCGCTCCAGCCGGGAACGTTTCCGTTCCCTGTTTATATTGTTGCTGGTATTCGAAAAAAAATCCTTCCTGTTTTTGGTTTTGCTGATTTTTCACGTTTAATAATTTTAAGCGGGGCTTTCGTTCTTTTTTTCCGTTTTCAGCTTTCTGTCCAAAAGGTCAAAGAACGAGGCCTCGTTGTCTCTTCCTACGATAGTCACGTTAATAAACCTTTTATCATACAAAAGGTCGACATCCAAAAAACCTTCTCCGTTTTCTTCGATAATCCGGATAATGGGCCTAAGCGTGTTTTCGGGATGGTTTTTAACGATAATCGCCGTCATTCCGTTGCTCAGCGCTATGGGGGAGCCGACGGGATATGCCGCGACGCTTTTCAGAAACGCCTCGAGAATCTGATGGTTAAACTGTATTCCGGAGTTCGCCATCATATATTCGACCGCTTCGTTCGGAAAGCACGCTTTCCGGTACGGACGGTTGGAGGTAAGCGCGTCGTAAACGTCCGCAACCGCAAGTATTTTGGCGTATAAAGGTATCTCTTTGTCCTTGAGCCCCTTGGGATACCCGGTTCCGTCGAATTTTTCGTGATGGCTGACGATTCCGTTCAGCACGCCCGTCGGGATAATCCGGTTTTTATTTAACAGCTCGTAAGCTGCCGACGGGTGCTGCTTTATTATCTCAAACTCTTCCGCGGTCAGCTTTGAGGGCTTATTCAATATGGAGATGTCGATCTTCATTTTTCCTACGTCGTGCAGCAGAGCGCTGGTCGCAATGTCGCTCAGTACCCTCTGATTGCAGCCGAGCTTTAATCCGATCGTGATGCTTAAAACGGCGACGCTTAAAGAATGGCGGTACGTGTAATCGTCATAGCCCTTAAGCTCGGACAGGTTTATTAAAACGTCCTCCTCGGATAAAATGTTGTCCACGAGCTTTTTCGCAAGGTCTGAAATCGTATTAAGGTTTATGTTGGTTATAAAAGTAGTTTTCGAAAAGTCCTCGTATATATCCTTAAGGTTCGTAAGAATTCTGTTTTTCAGCTTTACGTCGACAATATCTTTTATAACGACGTCGTCAAAAAGCTTGTTTTCTATATAGACGCCTGAAATATTAAGTTCTTTGATCCTTTTGATAAATTTGTTGGTAAGTACCTGACCCTGGCTCAATAACGGAATATTATACACTCCGTTTTCAATATTAACCGCGAGTACCATTCCGGCCTTCAAAAACTCGGTGGGAACAAAGAGCATGCCGTCAGCCCCCTTTGCACCAATTCTAGCACGTTTCGGGCAAATTGGGAATAACTACATAACAAAATATAAACTTACAGATTTATGCAATATATGTATATTTATTCCATCTCGCAAAAGGCTTAATTCTCTTTCTTTATGAAATCGTCGAGGTTTTCGCTCATATCGTCCAAGAGCTTTAATATCCCGTTTATTCCGCCCGTTATATTTTTAAGCTTCATTTCCTGCCTTTGCTGAAAGCCGAATATCTTCAGATTCGTACTCATCTCGGCGTTTTTGTTGGTGAGGCGAAGATCGTTTGCCTCTTTTTTTAGCTCTTCTATTTCCTTTGCCTGCTTGTCCGCGGTTTTAACAAGTCCGCTTATTTGCTCTTGGAGCATGCCGTTTGTAAGCTCAGCCTTGTCCTTTTGCTCCGTAAGCCCGCTCACCTCGCGGCGAAGCTTTTTGTTTTCCTCCGCGATAAGCTCAAAGTCCTCCGATTCTTTTTGTTTTCTTTCGCATTCCTCGAGCAGAGCCTCGAGGCTTTCCCTCATTTTGTCGAGCTCCAAACGCTCCTCCCCTGCGGCTTTTTCGAGTTCTGTAATTTCAAGCTCTCTTTTTTTCAGTTTTTCGGCGTCCTCTTCAAGACTGTTTATTTTCTCATTAAGGCTTTCGCGCTCCTTTTTGAGCATGTCCGTTTCCGAAGACACTTCCTCAAGCTTCTCCGCGAAAGTTTTTTCCGCGAGCTGCAGACTGTTTTTGAGGCCCTTTATATATTCTTCCACAGCCGCGGGCTCATAGCCCCCGAAAACCGCCTTTTTAAAACCGGCTTCGTTTTCTGAATCCGACTTTCCCTTTCTTATTTCCCTTAGCTTCTGATATGTTTTTGACTGTTCCATAATTTCTCCCCTAAACCTTTTTTGAAAAAACGATTTTATCGGAAGGTTTCAGCCCGGTTTTTTCGGCGGCTCCGCCCTTTAGCTCGAGCACCATGCGGCTGGCTTTAACATACGGGGTAACCCTTCCTCCCCTGATTGACTTTATTATTTCGAGTATTTCTCCCGATTCCGAAATAAACACGGCGTCAATCTCAAAGCGCATAAAAAAGGTATGTATCTGCCGGCACGGCTTAAGCAGCAGGCCTTCTCCGTCTCCGAGCGACTTACTGAACATAAGCCCCCTTAACCGTGCAAAATACCCGTCCGCGAGTTTAACCCTTAAGGCGAATACCGTTCCGCGCGCCGACGCCGTAATAACCTCCATAACTTTAACCCCCGAACGCGCCGATGATTTTCATTACCGTCGGCCCGAGCAGTATAATAAAGATCACCGGAAAAACGAACAGTATAAGCGGAAGCATCATCGTGACCGGAGCCTTCATGGCTTTTTCCTCGGCGGTCTGCCTGCGCGCGATGCGAAGCTGCGAAGACTGCACCTTAAGCACGTTTTTT
>JAUZPW010000126.1 GCA_030705725.1 Bacillota bacterium | reverse complement strand
CTCCGGAAGTCTTCGGCAGGCGCGCCGTTAAGCAAGGAGGAGAGAAAAACCCTGACTGTTCTTTCGGATACTGCGGACAGGCTTTCGACGTCACTCCAGGAGGTAAAATCCAAATATAACGACGGGACTATTAAACTAAGCATTAAAAAAACCGGGACGACTACTTCGGCAAGTGCCAAGGAGGCGTCACCGAAAAGTAGTGCCTTTGAGGATCTGGAAGGCGACTTCCCGAATTATGCGACACTTATTTACGACGGGCCGTACTCCGAGCATATTGAAAAAAAGGAGCCGGTTTTCCTGAAGGGAAAGACGGAGGTCACTGAGCAAGAGGCACGAAAAAAAGCAGCCCTATTCATGAAAACCGATGAGGGAAAGCTTAAATCGGCGGGAACGGGCGACGGGAAAATAAAAACTTATATGTTCAGCATGCAGAAAGGAAACGGCAATATTTCAATCGAGGTGACGAAGTTCGGCGGATATATTTTGCAGGCTATCGATTCGCAAGACGGGGGGGAAAAGACTATCTCGGCGGAAGAAGGAGTAAAAAAGGCGGCTGCCATACTAAACTCGATAGGGTTCCCCGATATGAAGGAAAGCTACTATACCGAAAACGACGGAATTCTGACCGTAAACTACGCTGCCACGGAAAACTCCGTAATCTGTTACCCCGATCTGATTAAGGTCGCTGTTTCATTACACGACGGTTCGCTTAGAAGCCTGGACACTTACGGGTACCTTATGAATCACAGAAAAAGGAACCCCGGAGAGCCGTCAGTCCCGGCGGGGATTGCTTCAAAAAAAGTAAACGGCGGACTCAAAATATTATCGTCCTCGCTTGCCGTTATACCGACCAGCGGGAAAAACGAGACGTTTTGTCACGAGTTTAAATGCGAAAACGGAAAAGGCAAACATTTTATTGTATATGTAAATGCAAAAACGGGTATTGAGGAAAATATCCTGATCCTTATTGAGGACGAGAACGGAACGCTTACCATATGATTCCCGGAATACGCTGCACAAAAACCGTCCGGGTTTACCAGGACGGTTTTTGTGCGAATACCTCTATTTGACTGTAATATCTATTCTCCCTGAATATGAGCTGCTATCTTCACTGTAAGCCGTATAAATTATCGAAAGTGTACCCGTATAGCTGCTTTCGGGAACAAAACATACATCGGACAGATATTTAGACGAGTCGGCGTAGTATTTGGCACTCTCGGACACCTTTGAGCCGTATCTTGACGGGGAGGAATAGTCGTAATAAAGTGTGCCTTGGGACGAGGATGGAAGCTCGAATTTTACATAATCAAGATCTCCGCTTGCGGCTCTTTTAAATACTCTGATGAAATCGTCCTTGCTGAACTCCACAGCCTCGCCGTCATCCGAATTATAGTCGATTGCTTTCAGTTCTTTGTTATCATCGTCGTCGTTATCTCCGGTTACCGTAATTCTTACGGTCCCGGTGCGGGAGTCGCTTTCGTCGTTATAAGCAGTATAAGAAATTGAGACCGTGCCGGAATAGCCGCTTTTAGGGATAAAATACACTTCTGACAGGTATTTTGAAGAACGCATATAGTATTTAGTACCCGCCGTAACCTTTGAACCGTAATCCGACGAGGATGTGTAACCATAATAAAGCGTGCCGCAGGACGACGATGGAAGCTTGAATTTTACATAATAAAGATCGTCGCCCGAGGCTTTTTCAAACGCTTCAGAGAAATCGCCGTCGTCAAACTTGACTCTATCGCCGTCTTTGGATGAATACCTGATGCTTCTGAGGCTGCCGCCGGCACCGTCGTCAGATACCGAAATTTTTACGGCGCCGGAATAAGATTCTCCATCCGCGTTATAAGCGGTATAGGAAACGGAGACCGTGCTGGAATAGCCGCTTTTAGGGACAAACGACACTTTGGACAGGTATTTTGACGATTCAACGTAATATTTTGTGCCAGAGGTTACCTTGGAACCGTAGTTTGAAGAGGACGTATAGTCATAGTAAAGGGCGCCGCTAGACGAGGACGGGAGCTTAAATTTTACATATGAAAGGCTGCCGTCTTTAACGCCTTTAAATGCGTCGGAGAAATCGTCGTCATCAAACTTGACTTCTTCGTCGCCGTCCGCCGAGTATTTGATGTCGGAGAGCTCCGAATCGTCGTTGTCGCCGTTATCGCTGTCCGAAACAGAAATCTTTACGACGCCGGAATACGAGTCACCGTCTTCGTTATATGCGGTGTAGGAAACGGAAACCGTGCCGGGGCAGCCGCTTTTCGGAACGAAGGATACCTTGGACAGGTATTTTGAAGAGTCCACGTAATACTTAGCACCGGCGGAAACCTTTGAATCATAACTTTGAGAGGAAGTGTAATCGTAATAAAGCACTCCGGAAGACGAGGACGGGAGCTTGAACTTAACATAGGAGAGATCGCCACCGTCAGCTTTTTTCAGAGCTTTGGCAAAATCATCTTCGTCGAACTTTGTTTCCTTGCCGACATCCGCCGAGTATTTAATGTCAGAAAGCTCGGCGTCGTTGTCTTCGTCGCCCGATACTGATATCTTAATAACCCCGGAATGGGAATCGCCGTCTTCATTATAGGCGGTATAGGATATCGAAACAGTGCCGGAGCAGCCGCTTTTCGGAACGAAGGACACCTTGGACAGGTATTTTGAAGAGTTCACATAATATTTAGTGTCGGCTGAAACCTTTGAATCGTAGCTCTGAGAGGAGGTGTAATCATAATAAAGCACTCCGGAAGACGAGGACGGGAGCTTGAATTTAACGTAAGAAAGACTGCCGTCATTAACGCTTTTAAACGCATCTGAAAAATCATCGTCATCTAACTTTGCTTTGCCGCTATCTGCCGAATATTTAATGTCGGAGAGCTCCGCATCGTCGTCGTTATCGCCGCCGGAAACGGAAATTTTTACGACGCCGGAATAAGAGTCGCCGTCTTCATTATAGGCGTTATAGGATATGGAAACCGTATCATCGCCGCCGCTTTTCGGAACAAAGGACACCTTGGACAGGTATTTTGAAGAATCGGTATAATATTTTGTGTTTTCGGAAACTTTTGAATCGTAGCTTTGAGAGGAGGTGTAATCATAATAAAGCACTCCGTCAGACGAGGACGGGAGCTTGAATTTAACGTAAGAAAGACTGCCGTCATTAACGCTTTTAAACGCATCTGAAAAATCATTGTCATTGAATTTGACCTTTCCACCGTCTTTGGACGAATATGATATATCCTTGATGTCGCCTTCGCCGCTGCTTTGTTTGACTGTAATCTTTATTATGCCGGCGTATGCGTTTCCGCCTTTGCTATAAGCGGTATATAGAATTGATAGTGTTCCCGTATAGCTGCTTTTCGGAACAAAAGCCACCTTTGCCAGATAATCCGATGCTTCGAGGTAATAAAGCGAGCTTGATTTTACCTTTGAACCGTAGCTTGACTGAGAAATGTAATCATAATAAAGAACTCCGGATGAAGACGAGGGTAAGGTGAATCTGACGGAATACAGACTTCCGTCGTTTATGGCGTTAAAGGCGCTCGTAAAATCGGCGGCGCTGAAATTAAGCGCCTTTCCGCTTTCCGCGGTATAAGAAATGGTTGCCAGAGTTTTGTCTGCGGAGGGTGTGCTTCCCGACGTCAGAACATAATAGAGCAGGGTCGCGACCTCTTCTCGCGAGGCGTATTTTGCAAATGAAACCGAGCCCATCAGACTATTCAGATCGACGCTCAGAGTAATTCCAGCGACGTTTGCGGCGCGCTCAACAAAAGAAATCGCTTCTTCAAGCGTCACATGGTTCTCCGGATTAAAATTCAAGCCGTCGCCCTTTGAGATCCCGAGGCTTTTGGCCGCAGCAATCGCGTCGTAATAATAGCTGCCGAGAGGAACGTCGGGGAAATTTTCGCTTGACTGTGCGCTCAGCTTAAGCGCCCTCACGATCATAACTATCATATCACCGCGTTTTATATTGCCGTTCATGTTATAATTGCCTTTGCCGTCGCCATTCATAATGCCATGATCGACGGCATACTGCCCGGCCTTACTGAGAGCAGAGGAATTTTGGGCCGGGGCTGCAAAACCCGAGCTCATAAGCAGAACGCATAACGCAAGCGTTACAGAAGCATAACGCAAAAACATTTTCTTACAATTCATTGTTTCGCCCCCATGATGTTAAAATTATACTATTTCAATTATCAGCCATATAAGCCAAATTGTAAATAGCATATTGCGTTATTACATTTAAATAAAAAAGAGGGGATGTTTTTCATCCCCTCGACGCTTCTTCAGGCGGCGGTTTATTTACCTTGTTCCAGCAGGTCCGCAAGAGTTTTGACCTCTGAAGCGTAGGATATTGCGAGGACCTCGTCACCCGCAAACAGAGCGGTGTTCCCCCGCGGGATAACAAGCTCGTTTTTCCGTACAATGCCGACTATAATGCATTCGTCGGGCAGATTAAGCTCACGCAGAGTTTTGCCGACTACGGTAGAGCTTGGATGTACTTTTTCCTGAACCAGCGAATAACGGCCCTTATTAAGCTTAAGCAGGGTCATCATATCGCCGAGCGACATTTCCTCGGCCACCACATGCGCCATGAGGTCTGCTTCTGTCAGCCCTACGTCTACTCCCATTTCAGCAGTAAACATCCAGCTGTTTTTCGGGTTGTTGGCACGCGCTATTACACGCTTAACGCCATACTCAAAACGAGCCAGGGTGGAAACGACAAGGTTACCTTCATCCGTCGGGGTAAGCGCTACGACAACATCGGCTTTATTTATTCCGGCTGATTCAAGCACCGCGGGATCGGTAAAATTTCCGGCTACGATTGAACTCTCCGGTATCTCCTGACGCAGGTTACTTAGCTGCTTTTCACGCATTTCAACAACCTTTACGCTATGCCCATCTTTTATGAGCAAAGAGGCAAGATATGATCCGACCTGGCCGGCTCCGACTATTAAAACCTTCATTACTTTACTTCCTTTCCTGCATCCTTAGCGGCCGAGCAGGGTTTTAAGACGCTCGCATGATTTTACGGATACTGCCATGTGGATTATATCCCGTTTCATAAATTCGGTACCCATGGTCGGTAAAAAGGTCTTGTTGCCGCGGCTTATCGCGGTTACCACGGATTCGCCCGGGATCATAAGCTCCTTAACCGTTCTGCCCACAAGCAAAGCGGGGACTTCGGCCTCAACGATATCCACTTCTCCGGCACCGAGGCTGTAGACTGTGTCGAGCGGAGAATAGCAGAGCAGGTCGACTACGCGGTTTATGCCCCAGTAAGTCGGGTCTATCGTCTGGATGCCGAGCCTCTTGTACAGCTCCGCTTTGCGGCG
>JAUZPW010000125.1 GCA_030705725.1 Bacillota bacterium | reverse complement strand
TGTCTCGTTCAGGTATGATACAGATATAAATCCCGTGGTATTCCGCACGGAGGATAAGGGAATAACATGGACGAAATTCTCCCTCGAAATACCCGAATCGTTTAAGAGCGTTACCACCTATGCCACAGCTCTGTCCCCCGTTTTCAACGGCGCGAAGGGCATCCTGCCTGTCACCTTCCGCAATAACAGCTGGAAAGGCGATCCCGTGGACGTAACGGTTCGCTACGAAACCTCCGATTACGGCAAAACGTGGACTTTTAACGATAAGTCTAATCTCGCGCTTGTCTGGGCGGACGCCCGGTCGACGAGGGACGGCAGGGCCCGCTTCGGGATCATGAGCCAAAAAATGCAGGCCGAGTTCCGGGCTCAGCAGTCTTCTCCCGATAACTATGTCGTCCGCTGGTCAAGCCCGTGGGTCGTAAGCTGCGATGTTTCGCTAGACGGCGATCAGGCCGTCGTCACGTATTTGTATACCGACTCGACAACCGCCGCGTATAAGGGCGTTGAACGCCTCTCGTTCGGAACCGAGAGCGGCCGCACGGTTATTGCCGGATGCAGGACCGAAACCGATATGGAGGAATACGTGGATACCTCGGGCTGGAAGCCGGTCGACACGGGGTTATATAAATTCCGGATTCCCAAGGAATGGGAAGCTTCAGTCTTCGAAGACGGCTCCGTCTGCCTCAGCTTTTCTTCAAACGGCGACGAACTCGGAAGAATCGAGATTTTGGACTATGACCCTTCGCTGACCGTTTCCCAGTTTGAGGGAAACCATGCGGAAACCTTAAGCCGTGAGGATCTTCCGGGCTGCAAATATCCCGCGGCAAGGGTAGTAATCCGCCGAACGAAGCCCGCGGCGGCGAACGATAATTCCTATGTGGGTGAGCAGCATGTTTACCTTATCCCTAAAAACAGCGGATATGCTGTAGACCTAAGCTTTGACTCGCCGTATGTCAATAAAAAAGCGTCCGAAATAGCCAAAAGCCTCGTGCTCGATATTGACCGTCTAAAGATACAAAACGCCGCGCGCCAGTGGGCCGAAGCGGTTAAAACCCGCGACGGCAAAGCGCAGTATGATTTGATGAGCCCTAAGCTTCAAAAGAGCCGATTTGCCGACTATCAGGAGCAAAACTGGGTAACGGGGCAGTCAAGTCCGTGGGTTGACGGCTATAGGATAACCCCCGGCGATAAAACGGCCGGGGTTGTCTACACATACATGACCTCGGAAGGCTTCGCGGGGTATTATTTTCAGACGCTCTCCTTTGTGACGGAAAACGGGCAGCCGAAAATATCCGGCTTCACCGACCCGGCGCAGGCAAACGGGAATAGCAGCGGCATTGTCGTCGCATACCTCGACGAGAAGGATACATGGCTCTCAGCTGCCCGGTCAAACGGCGGAATGTTCTCCGATATGACGCTGTCCGTAAACGGCAAAACAAAGCGTTTTCCATGGAAGACATACAGCGAGCCCGCGTTCCTGCCCGAGCTCAGCTATGCGGACGTTGACGGCGACGGCAAAAGCGAGCTTGTCGCAATTCTGTGCGAAGGCGAGGGGACGGGCGTCAATCAGGAGGAAATCCACGTCATAAATCCGGAGAATTTCTCCGAAATAACGGTGCAAAGCCCTATTAGAGCGCTTTCAGATCACGCGGTATCCAAAATCGATAAAAACGGCGTCAGCATAACGATCGACTCACAAAATCCCATTATACTGTCTGAAAAAGAGATCGAGGCTAAGGTCGCCGATAAAAAAAGCTGGTTTTCCGACCTCGAAACCGGCTCCATAATCGACTATTCGGTCGACGGCAATAATATTGTCGCAAGAGTTGCGGCGCAGCTTTCGCCGGCGGGCTTTCTGGGCGATTTCAAAATAAAATACAAGTATTCCGACCATCGGCTGAACGCAGGCGACGTCAGTTTTTCGCAGGACATGTAAAGCCGCCGCAAAAATTTTTTGTGCTTACATATCGTTATGCAGCGTCCTTCTGAGCGACAGCATAACCGGCGTGAAATGCTTTCTCCAGAACCTATTGCCGTAAAGATTCGCGCTTTCGAAATCAACGTGAACGCACGGTATCCCGTTTTGCGCGCAGTATTCGTTAAGCGCGCTTAAAAGCTTCGCTCCGACGTTTTTGTTCCTGTATTCTTCCTTTATGTATGCGCCTATTTCGTCGATCCTTCCGAACCCTTTTCCGCACATGCTGAATATATCGCCGTCTTGGGCGACCGACAGATTCATAAAGCCGATGATCGCGCCCGAATCCTTCGCAATAAAAACCTTGCCGCCTTTTATGAGCTTTTCTAAATCAGCCTGGAAATAGTGATCCTTCGCCAGGAAAAGCGGCGCGCGCGAATAATACCGGCATGATTCGTTTACGATTTCAAAGAGATTATTAAAATCATCCGGCTGAGCCCGCGCGATAATAATATTATCTTTCGCTTCAGGCTTTTTTTGAGCTTTCCCGGGTATATTAAACGCGTCAACAACATAAGATCCGAAGCCCAGATCAAAAAGCCAGTTTTTAGCGGCTTCGTCCGATAGGCAGATCGTGAAATAATGATTTTTAATGCCGGCGTCCGCCCAGGCCTGTGACGCCGCTTTATAAAGGGCCGAAAAAATATAATACCGGTCTTGAAACTCGGCGGCGTTTCCCGCAAAGGGAACAAAAGCGCTCCCGGAGCCGTGGAAGCTCGCGGTGTCGTAAGCAAAATAGCCCGCCACCCGGTTTTCAAGCATCGCCGTAAAGCCTTGTCCGCTTTCCGCGTGCGAGGCCAGATAACCGTAAATATCGCGCATGCTGTTTTCCCAAAACGGAAAAATGCATTCATCCCCGCAAAAACGCGAAAACTGCCTTTGCCAAAGCCCGGCCGCGGCTTCTATATGCTCGCTTTTCATCCGCTCGACAGAAATCCCGCCGTACATTCGCGCACCCCCGGTTTCATGCTGATTATAAAAAGAATTAAAACGAGTATACATGCTTTTGCATCGGGCAAAATAGCCTTTAGTGGAGGGTTTATTATGATACGGAGCAAAAGTTTATTGGCCGCGGCGATTTTAGGCAGCGTTTACGCAGTATATATCGTATATTACTGTTTCGACGCTCTGTCCAGGCAGACGGAGACCTCGGCGGCGGTCGGAACGGGGATCGCGATAGCGCTGATGACCCCGCACATAATCTGCGTCACGCTTGCGGTAATATTCAACTGGATCGGCTGGAGCGGCAACCTGAGGTGGGCGGCGCTCGCAAGCGGAATACTTTATGCCGTCTCCGCGGTTATTTTCCTGCTTTACGCGCCCTTCGTTCTCGTTCAGACGATTCTGGCGTTTGTCGGCTTCGCGCAGCTCAGAAAAATAAACGAAATAAATCACGCCGGCAATTCGTAAAAACCGGAAATCCGGCAAATACTAAAACGGCTGATGAAAATCATCAGCCGTTCACATTTCAGGAATCTTTATTTCATTGCGTTAAGCTTAAGCTGAAGCGCGCTCTTTTTTCTGGCCGCGGTATTTTTGTGCAGAATTCCGTTTGCTGCGGCGCGGTCGATCGTTTTGACGGCGACCTTGAACGCTTCTTCGGCAGCGCTTTTCTCTCCGTCTTTAAGAGCGTCAAACTTCTTAACGATTGTTTTAAGCTCGGATTTACCGGCCTGATTCCTTAAGCTTTTGACCTCGGTAACCTTAACGCGCTTCTTGGCAGACTTGATATTAGGCATAATCGTCCACCTCCTTAACAGAAAATCTCAGTGAAAGCTATTTTAACATTAATGTCACCAAAAAGCAAGTATTAAATTTGATATAGCGTCCGAAACGGCAAGTCTTTGACTGCTGAATTCCAGAAAAGGAGATTATTAATGTATAAAAAAAGAACCGATCTTGCGCTCGAAGCCCACGAGATGTGGAAGGAAAGCGCGGAGGAGACAGCAAATCTCCCCGGGGTAAAAGCCGAGGAATACGAAAAAGAGGGCTTTAAGGTCACTAAAATAGAAATTCTTGACGAGCAGGGCGAAAAGGAGCTCGACAAGCCGCGCGGAAAATATATAACGATCGACCTCGGCCCCATAAACAGCCGCGCCGCGGACGCGCTGCAAAAGGCGTCAAGCGTCATAGCGCAGGAGCTCAAAGCGCTCCCGCTCGAGCTTAAACCGGACGCGCCCGTGCTCGTCGCGGGCCTGGGCAACCGCAACATCACCCCTGACGCCGTCGGGCCGAAAGCCGCGGAATACGTTATCGCCACCCGCCACCTCGTCACCCAGATGCCGAACGAGTTCAAAGGCTTCCGCCAGGTCTGCGCCCTCACCCCCGGCGTTTTGGGTCTGACCGGCGTCGAGACCGGCGAAATAATAAAAGGCGTCTGCGAGCATATTAATCCGTCTCTGGTAATAGCCATCGACGCGCTTGCCTCCCGCCGCTTAAACCGCCTCTGTACGACGGTTCAGATAAGCAATACGGGAATAGAGCCGGGCTCGGGCGTCGGCAACACCCGTTTTTCGCTCACAAAGGATTCGCTGGGCGTTCCGGTAGTAGCGATCGGAGTTCCGACGGTTGTCGACGCGGTCACTCTCGCTCTCGACGTCGCCGAGACGGCCGGGGTCAAGGATTTAAATCCCGACGACCTCCTGAAAAGCACTGAAAACCCGATAGTAACCCCAAAGGATATCGACCGTCATTTGTGCGACGCCGCGAAAATGATCGGCTACGGAATAGACTTCGCGCTTCAGGATAACCTAACCGTTTCAGACATCGAGCTGTTTTTGTCATAGCATAAACCCGTTCGCAGTATATATGAATAAGGCAATAGCGCCGAAAAGGCGCCGCCCCCCCGCTTTTCACGGGCTTTATACTGCGAAAGGGAGCTTTATAGGATGGTTAAAGACCGAAGGAGATTAAAAAAACCGGCGGGATACCGTTTTCATATCCCGCTTATTTTCTTCGCCGCCGCTTTTCTGGTTTTTGGTTTAGTCAAAAATCAAAGCGGCAAAAGCGATATGCCTCCCGGCGGAACGGTTCTTTCTTCCCTCTTCGGTGCCGCCCAAACCGAGCTCAACGTATCCTCAGGCCTGCCCCAGCTTGAAAAAGGCTCCAAAAAGGCCGAAGCTCCGGCCGAGGAGCCCGGGTCCGGCGCCGATATACCCGAAAGCCTTACGGATTCCGGCGAGCTTAAGCTTATACTGAACCGCCGCCCGATCGCGGGCATAACGATAAATCCGTCGGAGCCCGATTCTGCCTCGAAGATAGCGATTAAAAACGAAACCTCGTACAGCCCCGATATAAACGCGCTGGTTAAGCTCGGGCCGTCGCTGAAGCTGTCCGGCGACGGGCCGCAGGTGCTGATATTCCATACCCACACTACCGAGTCGTACACGCCCACCGG
>JAUZPW010000124.1 GCA_030705725.1 Bacillota bacterium | reverse complement strand
ATGCTGTGATACTTTGATTGCCGCTACCCGAGAGAATAATAACCGGATTTTCACAGCCACCCATCCTGGCATCCGAACCTGCGGCAGCAGCTGCCCGCGCTCGAACCTTTATATCATCACCATAAGTTTTCAAAAGTATATTCCCGATCCTTGCTCCCCAATTGCCCGTCATTCCCTCAGCAGCAATAGCACTGTTATATTTAATTTGCCTACCGACAACGTCGGCAATATCAACTGGATCAACTATATCTGAAAATGCAACAATATCTTTTACATTAAGCAAACTGCGATCTGCAACACCGGTATTCTCTTTAGATTCTTTTCCTGCCTGAAATAAGACATCACCATTTTTCTCTATCAAAACAATATTCGTATGATAATTTTCAATGACAACTTTAGCGTATGTATTGCCATGGAACAAAACTACAGCTATGTAAAAGACAAGGTCTCCATCATATCGTATCACTTGTATATCATTGTTCTCTTGATACTCTTTGATTAATTGCTTATCTTTTTCTTTAATATCAGATAGAACCTCCAGAATCTTTGACGGATTTCCTGCAATAATTCCGGCCGCAATTGATGCGCCAATTCCCTTTAGGCCATTGGTGTTTGGCACAACCACACTTTTTGCGTTTTTGATAATATTTCCGCTAACCTCGACGCAACAGTGAGTAGGCAGAGTACCGAGCACTTCTTTTGCCTTTGCTGCGGCATAGGCAAGGGCTATAGGTTCGGTGCAGCCCATGGCAGGAACTAACTCTTCTTTAAGAATTTTAACATATTCTAAATATGTTTTATCGCTTATTTTCATAAACTCAGAACCTAATCTTTTATTGGCTTTTTATGTAAGATGTTTATCCTTATAAGGTAAATTATATGTAAATTATAACATTATTTTCCTCCGGCTTTCAATAATTTAAGACAAAAATTTTAGTTTTATCCAAATGAAAGATTATATAAAATACAATAGATACCTAAGACCGGCAAAATAAAAGATCCGCCGCTTTAATCGACGGATCTTTTGTGGTGCGGATGAAGGGACTCGAACCCACACGCCTCACGGCACAGGAACCTAAATCCTGCATGTCTACCAATTTCATCACATCCGCGTATTGTGGACAATGCCCGGCTTTTAAGAGCCGAATCTATTTATTATGCTAACAGATTTAGCTTCGATTTGTCAACAGCGGCAATATGCGTTTTTCTAATTCATGGTTGCGCGTTTTTAAGAAATGCATTACTATTATTGAAGGGGGGAATACCGTGATTTTTACATATTTCGACGGGACTGCGAGGATTTCAGACGCCGGGCTTTTTTCTCCCGTTAACACTTTCGAATGCGGGCAATGCTTCAGGTGGCTTCCGGATGAAAACGGCGGGTATACGGGCGTAGCATTCGGAAAAGCCGCAAACGTCAGGGTAGAGGACGGCTATTTGCGCATTAAATGCGATCCTTCGGATTTTGAAACGGTCTGGCGGGCTTATTTTGACCTTGACAGGGACTACGAGGTTCTGAACAGCGTTTTCAGTATTGACGATTTTACCCAAAGGGCCGTGAGTTTCGGTAATGGAATGCGCATATTGAGGCAGGAGCCGTTTGAAACGCTTATTTCATTTATTTTTTCCCAATGCAACAACATAAGCAGGATAAGGTCGATCATAAAATCCCTTTGCATGCTCTCCGGTGAAAAATTTGAAGCAATGGGGAAGACCTTTTTTACTTTCCCGACGGCTTTGAAAATAAACAGCCTGAGCGAAAGAGAGCTCCAAAGCCTCAGGGCGGGTTACAGAGCGCCCTATGTCAGAGAAGCGGCAAACGCGGTTTTAACCGGAAGCATAAATTTTAACGCTTTAAGGGCACTAGGCACGGAGGAGGCCCGGAAGGAAATAATGAGGCTACCGGGCGTGGGGAAAAAGGTCGCTGATTGCTTTTTGCTTTTCGGGCTTCAAAAATACGATGCTTTTCCGGCAGACGTGTGGATCAAAAAGGTTTTTGCGAATTATCCCGGCATCACACCGTCCAGGTTTGGAGAATTCGCGGGAATCGCACAGCAGTATTTTTTTTATTATGCCAGGGAGAATAAGCTTGAAAGCCCGAAAGGGGAAATAATCTCAGATGCGTGTGAGAAAAAAGAAAAACATAATACCTAGAATGGAACGCTGCGCCGAATATATCGTCAAAAATCCCGAGGACTATAAGGGAAAATGGGCCGAGCTTTCGCAGAACCGGCATCTTTTCCTCGAAATAGGATGCGGTAAGGGCAGATTTATAACCGAAACCGCTGAAAATAATCCGGAAATCTTTTTCCTTGCAATGGAGCGGGAAGAGCATGTGTTGATTACGGCGATGGAAAGGGCGAAGGAAAAAGGAATAAAAAACGTTTTATTCCTGAAAAACGATGCAGCAGATCTTTTATCCTTTTTCGAAAAAGGCGAAATTAACAGGCTTTATATAAATTTCTGCGACCCGTGGCCCCCAAAAAGGCAGGCGAAAAGAAGGCTTACGCACAGCAATTTCTTGAAGCTTTATAAGCAAATACTTGCACACGGTTCGGAAATACATTTCAAAACGGACAATGAAAAGCTTTTTGAGTTTTCATTAAACGAAATATCAGGATTCGGTTATACTCTTAAAAATATTTCGCTGAATCTGCATGAAAGCGGTGCGCCGAACGTCATGACGGAGTATGAGGAGAGATTTTCGGGTGCGGGTATGAAAATATACAGGTTGGAAGCATATGAGAGAGAGGACGGAAAGGAGTAGGCGCTTGCGAAAGAAGACAATACTGCTCGCGGCGGCCTGTACGGTTTTTGCGGCCGTTTCCGCGGTTTCGGCTTTCTCTTCGCCGGGTTCGCAGAGCGACCCGCTTATTCCGCTCAGCTACATAAACGGAAAGTTTATACCCGGGATTATTGAGGAGACCGGCAGGCGCGCGGATACGGGCCTTCTGCCGGCTTACGACAAGGCGCTCGAAAAACTTGACGGCGAACGGGAAAACTGGCTTCTGCTTGGAGAAAACGCGGCCGTTTACAAGGCTGTTTCGGACAGGCTCGGCGTTTCGCCGACCGGAAAACTGACCGACGTTTCCCTTAAAAAGGGAGATTTGATTACAGGGCGGATCGGGACGGGCTTTATGCTCCGCACGGGAGGGGCCGCCGTTTCGGGGCCAGCGGGGAGCGCGCTCGTGAATATTTCGCAGGGCAGCGAGCTTGCTTCGGGAAAGGCCGTTTCGATTAAATCATATTATATGGCGGTGACGCCGAACGGGGCGGGGCTGAAGATCACGTCCGGCACCGCGGTCGTCGCGGTTTCGGGGAGATATTCCGTCACGCCGGCCTACAAGCCCAAATACGTTAAAGCTGCCGACGCGCTTCATTCCCTGAACCTTTTTAAGGGTACTAGCTTGGGCTATGAGCTCGACCGCCCGGCGACGAGGATCGAGGCCCTTGTTATGCTTATAAGGCTGCTCGGCGAAGAGGACGAGGCTTCAGGCTGCGCCGACAAAAACCCGTTTACGGACGTGCCCGGCTGGGCGGCGAAATACGCGGCTTACGCCTACGCGAAGGGTTACACGACGGGAACCTCGCCGAACAGGTTTTCACCGGCTTCGGACGCGACCTTAAGCCAGTATATGACCTTCATTTTAAGGGCGCTTTCGTATTCCGACGCGGACGGGGACTTCGGCTTCAAGGATTCCCTTGATTTTTCGGTTAAGGCGGGAATTTTCTCGCAAAAAGAGAAGGAAACGCTTAAAAACGGGGTGTTTTACCGCGACCAGGCCGTGTACGCGTCTGTAAAGGCGCTGTCCGCTTCGCTTAAGGGCGGGGACAAAACTCTTGCCGGAAAGCTTATTTCCGAAGGAGTCTTTACGCAGAGCGCTTTTGACAACGCCTTGTCGAACGCCGGGGTCGATTAATGTAAAATAAATTGGAACAACAGGATGCCTCCTACAATATGATGGAATGAAAATCTTTCTTTGGAGGTAATCTTATGGGTTGCTTTAATAATTTCTGCGGCGACAACAACAGTTGGATATGGATCGCTGTTATTATAGCCATTGTCGTTATTTGGTGCTGCTGCTGCGACCAGGGCCCGAAGTGCTAGCTTTTTAAGCTGTTTAATACGGCGACACATAAAAAATAAGGGGGATGCCGCTTTTTGCGGCATCCCCTTAAGTTTACAGGGTGTCCTTTTGCTTGAGCCTCGAGACGGTTTTTATTATTTCGTTTACAATGAGCGGAACAAGCGCCAGGGCTATGACAAGAAGCCAGTCGCGCACGGAGAGGTTTTGCACCTTGAAGGCGTTTGACAGAAACGGCACGGTGATTACGCCGAATTGCAGGATAAAGCCGGTCACGATCGAATAAATAAGGTATTTGTTCTTGAAAAGGCCGACCTTGAATATGGATTTGACCGGATTTCGCATAGTGAGCGAGTAAAAAAGCTGGGAGGCTACCACGACGACGAAAGACATTGTGCGCGCGTAGGTCAGCGCGGCTTCGGGAATATCCGCTTCGCCGGGCAGGCAGCCGTATTCCATGAGGCCCGTGCAAAACGCGATGAGAGTCAGAAGGCCTATAAGCACTCCTCCGATTACGGCTCTCGGGGCGGCGCCTTGCGCGAAAAAGCTCTCTTTAGGGTCCCTGGGAGGCATTTTCATAACGTCCCTGTCGCCGGGGTCGACGCCGAGCGCTATCGCGGGCAGCGAGTCCGTTATAAGGTTCATCCACAGAATCTGGGTGGGCAGGAGCGGAACGGGCCAGCGGAAAAGCACGGACGCGAATACCGTGAGCACCTCGCCGAGGTTGCAGGAAAGCAGGAATATGACCGATTTTTTGATATTGTTATAGATGTTGCGGCCTTCCTCTATCGCGTGGATAATAGTCGCAAAATTATCGTCCGTCAGAATCATGTCGGAGGCGCCCTTTGAAACGTCGGTGCCCGTTATGCCCATGGCGACGCCTATGTCGGCGTATTTGAGCGCCGGAGCGTCGTTTACGCCGTCGCCGGTCATGGACACTATATTTCCCCGCGCTTTATAGGCCTTTACGATTTTGACCTTATGCTCGGGGGAGACCCTCGCGAACACGCGGTAGTCGCCGATTCTTTCGGAAAACTCCGCGTCCGTCAGCGAATCGATCTCGGCCCCGGTTATGCTCTGTTTGAGCGACGAGGCGATGCCGAGCTCCCGGGCTATCGCGACGGCGGTGTTGCGGTGGTCGCCCGTAATCATTACGGGCGTTATGCCGGCGCTTTTGGCCTCTTTAATCGAGCTTTTGACCTCGAGCCGGGGCGGGTCGATCATGCCGACAAAGCCCAAAAGCGTGAGGCCTTTTTCCATTTCGCCGGGATCAAGGAGCGAATCCGTATCCTT
>JAUZPW010000123.1 GCA_030705725.1 Bacillota bacterium | reverse complement strand
GGATAAGAATTACCGTAGCGCCAAAGGGCTTTGGGAGCGAGAACATGAGCCGGATAAAAATGCTTAAACCGTCCGACGGGCTTGCCGGGGTAAAGAATTTTGTTATAAACACCGTGGAGGAAGCCGGACCAAACCCATGCCCGCCTATCGTAGTGGGCGTCGGCATCGGAGGGACGTTTGATAAAGCGGCTTTTCTGGCTAAAAAGGCCCTGCTGCGTTCCGTTGACGAACAAAATACCGATCCTTTCTACGCTGACCTCGAAAATGATTTACTTGAAAGAATAAACGCTCTTGGGATCGGACCGCAGGGCTTCGGCGGAAAAACTACGGCGCTCGCCGTCAATATTGAAAAATACCCGACGCATATCGCGGGCCTGCCGGTAGCGGTAAATATAAACTGTCACGTAACCCGCCATAAAACGGAGGTGCTTTAGCGCTATGGCAGTCAAAATCAATACACCGATCACGCGCGAACAGACGCGTGAACTAAAGTGCGGAGACAGCTGTCTGATTTCCGGCGTTATATATACGGCGCGCGATGCCGCCCACAAGCGGATTTATGAACTGATTGAAAAAGGCGAAAAGCTGCCGCTTGAGATTAGAGACGCCGTTATTTACTATGTCGGGCCCACGCCTGCAAAGGAAGGCTGGCCCATAGGGTCTGCGGGGCCTACGTCGTCCTACAGAATGGACGCTTATACTCCGCTTTTGATTGAAAAAGGTCTGACCGGGATGATCGGCAAAGGCAGGCGCGGCCCGGAAGTCGTGGCGGCTATGAAGAAATACGGCGCGGTATATTTCGGCGCGATCGGAGGCGCGGGCGCCCTTTTAAGCAAGTGCATCGTAAAAGCGAAAGTGGTTGCTTACGACGACCTGGGCGCTGAAGCCGTAAGGCGTCTGGAGGTCAAGAATTTTCCGGCCGTCTTAGCCATCGATGCCTCGGGAAGGAGCCTGTACGAAGCTGGAAGAAAGGCATATCTAGACTCGTTTAACCTTTAGCTTGACAAAAAATGAATCGCTCCTCATAATTGTATCAGATACAATTGTGAGGAGCAGCTTATTTTATGGATCAATATGCGGTAAATACAAGCAGCAATATACCGATTTATCAGCAGATAGCGGATGCTATTTACGCCGATATAAAAAGCGGCAGGCTTGCGCCCGGCACTAAAATTATGACTGTGCGCGAACTGGCGGACAGTATGCAGATCGCCTGCGGCACGGTAAAGCGGGCTTATGACGAGCTGAAAAAAATCGGCGCTATCGAGATGACCCAGGGCAGAGGGTCTTATGTATGCTACCGGCGGGAAGATTCGGACAGCCGAAAAGAACGCGCCATGGCCGCGATTGATAAGATGCTGAATCAATTGGATGAACTTGGTTTTTCACCCGCGGAAGTAAATATTTTTATCGAGCTTAAGCTGCGTGAACGGGCTCAGAGGGAAAGCGCCGTCCGCGTCGCGCTTATTGAGTGCAGCCCTGAAATTCTGATGCAGCTTACTGAGCATCTCAGACACTTGGGAAAAATAAATATCAGCCGGCATATTTTGGAAGACGTGCTTAATTATCCTTATAAAATAGGGGAGGAAGCAGACCTGATCGTTACTTCGGCCGTACACGCGCCCGCGTTACAGAACGCGATTCCCGAAAAGGACAAAATAACGAAGGTCGTTCTCGAAATTGTTCCTAGATCCGTTCTGAAAATAGCGCTTCTCAAGCCGGGCTCGCGCGTAGGAATATTGACCGGAAGCCATAGATTCGGCGAACTTTTGCAGGAAGTATGCAAAAAATATACCGAGAATATCACGTTGTTGCCGCCGCAGTTTTTCGACGGGCAATCAGACTGCGGCCGGTATCTTTCGGATAAGGATGCGGTGCTGGTGCCCGAAGGCTATGAGAAATTCTGCCCGGAACAGGACGCTAGGCTGCTTAAAGAATTCGACGACGGGCACGACGTGATTTTATGCGAATATCAGATCGATCAGGGCTCGATGATGTATCTTGAAGAAAGAATAATGGAATTGCAGAAGAAAAAAAGCTATAGGGGCTCGGCCGGAAAAATTGAATAAACAACTTTAAACATCGGGTTGTTAAACCCAGAAGGAATAAAAACGGTCTTTGCCTGCGCCGGCAGGCGAAGACTGTTTTTTGTATACCGGTATATTTTGGCTTTTTGGCCTTACTGGCCTTGACTTATGATATATAACAATATATTATATAGATATATACCAAATATGGAAGAACAATCCTTCTAAGGGGAATTCAACATGAGAAAAAAGGTATTGATTATAGGCGTTATCGGCGCAGACGTGCATGCGGTTGGAAACAAAATTTTATATCATGCCTTTACCGAGGCGGGCTTTGAGGTTGTTAATCTGGGCGTTATGGTGTCCCAGGAGGAGTTCATATCCGCGGCTGTCGAGGCCGGCGCTGACGCGATTGTCGTCTCTTCGCTTTACGGCCAGGGAGAGCTCGACTGCCGGGGTATGCGTGAAAAATGCGACGAAGCGGGGCTTAGAGGCATTCCTCTTATTGTCGGAGGCAATATCGTAATCGGAAAACAGGCTTTCGGGGATGTGGAAAAACGTTTTAAAGAGATGGGCTTTGACAGGGTTTTTCCTCCCGGGACTTCGCCCGAAACAGCGATAGCCGAAATAAATGAAATCCTTAATACGGGCGACAGGATGGCGCTGGCGAAATGAAGCCCGTACTTCTTATTGATTTCGGCAGCACCTATACTAAGGTAACGGCGGTAGACATAGACGGCGAAAGGCTGCTGGGAACGGCGTCGGCATATACGACGGCCGACGCCGATATAATAAACGGCTTAGCTAACGCTTTATCTGTTCTTGAAAATAAAACCGGAAAGATCGAATATGCGGAGAAATACGCCTGTTCTTCGGCGGCGGGCGGACTGCGGATGGCCGTATGCGGGCTTGTTCCCGAATTGACGGCGGAAGCGGCGAGGCTTGCCAGTCTCGGCGCGGGCGCCAAAATCATAAAGATATATTCCTACCAGTTAACCGAGGACGATATTGAGGAAATCCGAAAAGCAAAACCGGATATATTTCTGCTTGCCGGAGGGACGGACGGGGGAAATACCGAGTGCATTGTGCATAACGCGAAAGCACTACGTTCTCTGCCGGAAAGATTCCCCGTAATTATCGCGGGGAACCGGACGGCAGCGGCCAAATGCGGTAAAATTCTTAACGGATGGCAGGTTTTCATCTGCGAAAACGTGATGCCTAAGTTCGGCGTGCTGAATATCGAGCCCGCCCAAAATCAGATTCGAGAAATATTTTTACATAGAATAATCGAAGCAAAAGGAATAACCAAGGCAAGTAAACTGATCTCAGGAATTGTGATGCCGACGCCTTCGGCGGTTCTGAAAGCCGTGCAGCTTTTAGCGGAGGGATGCGGGGGAGAAAAAGGCATAGGCAGCCTGATAACGGTCGACGTGGGCGGAGCCACTACCGACGTCTATTCGGTCGCCGACGGGGCGCCCGGCCGTATAAATACGGTATATAAAGGATTGCCGGAGCCCTATGTAAAAAGAACGGTCGAGGGCGATATCGGAATGCGGTACAGCATTCACGGAATCGAAGACTGTTTCGGAATAAAGAGAATAAGCCAGCTTTCGGGCCTCTCCGAAAACCGGACACGGGAATTAGTAAAGCTTTTGGGAGAAAAAACAGATATGCTTCCGAACGGCGTTCCGGAGCTTGAAGCATTGGATTTTGCCCTTGCATCCCTCGCAACAGAGGCTGCCGTGACCCGCCACGCGGGTACCGTTAAAGAAACTTATTCAATGTCCGGCCTCGTTTACGTTCAAAGCGGGAAAGATCTTACGGAAGTAAGGCAAATCGTTTTAACCGGCGGAAGCCTTATACATACGAAACGCACGAATGAAATAGCCGTCCACGCGCTATACAGCCCGGAACAGCCTGCATCTTTAAGGCCTAAAGATGCATCCGTTTGGGTGGACAGAAGCTACATACTTGCCGCGATGGGCCTGCTTTCCGAGCATTATCCCAAGACAGCGCTTAAGATAATGAAAAAGGAGATCAAAATGGATGGATTTGCAAAATAAAAAGATAGCTGACTCCGAGTTTTTTGCGCTTCGAAAAGAAGTTCTGATGCAATGGCCTACCGGCAAGGATGTGGATTTACAGGAAGCTTCCGATTATCACAAGGCTCTGCCGGAAGAAAAAATCTTTTCGAAGAAGCTGACTAAGGCTAAAAATGAGCATAAAACACTGATTCAGCCACGCGCGGGCGTTCCTGTTATTGAAGAGCATATAAAGCTTTTGCGTTATCTTCAGGATAACGGCGAAGCTGATCTTCTTCCTACGACTATCGACAGCTATACGCGGCAAAACCGTTATGAAGAAGCTGAAAACGGAATAAATGAATCCATCCGTTTAAACAGGGCAATGCTGAACGGATTCCCGGCGGTTAATCACGGGGTAAAAGGCTGCCGAAGGATTATCGACAGTCTGAGCGTACCCGTTCAGGTTCGCCACGGAACCCCCGACGCCAGACTTCTGACGGAAATCGCGCTCGCGGGAGGCTTTACGAGCTACGAGGGCGGAGGAATTTCATATAACCTGCCTTACTGCAAAAACGTGCCTTTGGAAAGAACGATACGAGACTGGCAGTACGTCGACCGACTTTCGGGCCTTTATGAGGAAATGGGAGTCTCAATTAACCGGGAGCCTTACGGACCGCTGACCGGAACACTCGTGCCTCCCTGCATTTCGCATGCGACGGCAATTATCGAAGCTTTGCTGGCGGCGGAACAGGGCGTTAAAAATATTACCGTCGGCTACGGCCAGTGCGGCAACCTCGTTCAGGATATCGCTGCTATCCGGACGCTTGAAGAGCTGACGGAAGAATACCTGCGGGATTACGGATACGGCGACGTTACCGTTACAAGCGTGCTCCATCAATGGATGGGAGGATTTCCGGCCGACGAGGCGAAGGCCTTTGGCGTTATTTCTCTGGGCAGCATGATCGCGGCTTTATCTAAAGCGACTAAAGTAATCGTGAAAAGCCCGCAGGAGGCGGTCGGCATTCCGACTATGGAAGCGAACGCGCAGGGAATGCGCTGCACGAAACAGGTCGTAAACATGCTGTTGGATCAGGTCTTCAAAAATTCTGAGCTTGAGCAGGAAAAAGAGGTTATAAGACGGGAAACGCGGTGTATCGTTGACAAATGTTTTGAACTGGGCGACGGCGATATTGCGGTCGGAGTCTGCCGCGGGGTTGAAGCCGGAGTGCTGGACGTACCGTTTGCACCCTGCCGCGTGAATGCCGGCCTGATGCTGCCTGTCCGCGACAACGGCGGCGCTGTCCGCATCCTTAATACCGGCAAGCTGCCGTTTCCGCAGGATATAAAGGATTTTCACAAGGAAAAGATTGAAGAGCGGGCCAGGGCCGAAAAGAGAAG
>JAUZPW010000122.1 GCA_030705725.1 Bacillota bacterium | reverse complement strand
GCAGAACGGCAGCATGGCCATAGGATCGCGGCGAACGCCGGCTTTTAAGCCCTGAGCCGCGGCTGTGACTTCGGACGCCATAATGGATCCGACAAACACACCGTGATCCCAGTCTCTGGACTGATAAACCAGCGGAGCCGTCTTTGCGCGTCTGCCGCCGAAAATAATCGCCGACAGCGGAACGCCCTGCGGGTCTTCCCAATTGGGAGCAATGCACGGGCAGTTTTTGGCGGGTGCCGTAAAGCGTGAATTCGGATGAGCGCCCTTTTCTCCGCTGGCGGGATCCCACGGGTTGCCCTTCCAGTCAAGCGCGTCCTTCGGCGGATTCTTGTCAAGCCCTTCCCACCAGACCGTCTTGTCTTTTTTCAATACTACGTTCGTAAAGATAGTGTCCCTCATTGTAGTTTTAAGCGCGTTCGGGTTCGATTTCTCGTTTGTTCCAGGCGCTACTCCGAAGAAGCCGGCCTCCGGGTTCACCGCCCAAAGCCCGCCGTCGGGGCCGATTCTGAGCCACGCAATATCGTCGCCGACTGTCCAGACCTTGTAGCCTTTCTTCTGGTATACTTCCGGCGGTATAAGCATTGCAAGGTTTGTTTTGCCGCATGCAGAGGGGAACGCCGCGGATATATATTTTACTTCGCCTTTCGGGTTTTCGATGCCCAAAATCAGCATATGCTCGGCCATCCAGCCTTCTTTATATCCCTGGTAGGACGCGATGCGCAGGGCAAAGCATTTCTTGCCGAGCAGCACGTTTCCGCCGTAACCCGAGTTGCAGGACCAAATCGTGTTATCCTGCGGGAATTGCAGGATATACCGTTTTTCCTCGTTTATTTCGCATTTGCTGTGCAGTCCGCGGACAAAATCCGCAGAGTCGCCGAGCATATCGCAAACCGCCTGTCCGACACGCGTCATTATACTCATGTTAAGAACAACGTAAATGGAATCGGTAAGCTCGAAACCGGCCTTGGCAAATGGGGATCCGACCGGGCCCATGGAATACGGGATTACGTACATTGTGCGTCCCTTCATTGAACCCTTGAAAATCTCGGACGCCATTTTGTAAGCTTCCTTGGGATCCATCCAGTTGTTTGTCGGTCCCGCTTCTTCCTTTGTAGGCGTGCATATAAAAGTACGGTGCTCGACGCGTGCGACGTCGTTGACCGCCGTACGGTGGTACAGGCATCCCGGCAGCTTATTCTGGTCGAGCTCAACTACTTCCCCGTTCAGGCAAGCTTGTTTTTTAAGATCATCCAGCTGCCTTTTGGTTCCGTCGATCCAAACGATCTGATCAGGCGTGGTCATTTTCGCCATTTCATCGATCCACTCAAGGACCTTTTTGTTTTTTGTAAGAGCCATGTATTTTCCTCCTAAATATAAGGTACTCATAGCAATGAAAGAATTCCTGCATTTCAATACAATATTGTATGATAATTACAAATATTTTTCAAGTATTTTTTTAAATTATTTTGATTTTATGAAATTTTAATAAGTTCATCTTTCATTTTGTTCGAAATATTAGCAAACTCTTTCAACGAAAGACGTTCTCCTCTGATGTCCGCTCTGAATCCGCATTCTTGTATAATGTCCAATATTCTTTCCTTGCCCATGCTCCCTGAAAAAGCGGATGAAAGACTGTTTGCAAGCGTTTTTCGCCGTTGTGAGAAAGCGGCCCTCACGACCTTGAAAAACATATCTTTGTCGGAAATAAATGCAGTCGGGCGGTCATGCATTTTGAACCTCACCACTGCCGACGACACTTTCGGTTTCGGCATAAAGCAATCGGCCGAAACGTCAAACAGCACCTCCGCCTCTGCGTGGTACTCTGCATAAACGGTAAACGATCCGTAGGCCTTTGTTCCCGGTTCGGCGGTCAGCCTGTCCGCTACCTCCTTTTGCACCATGACCGTAACGGTCTCGAAAACGCCCGATTCGAAAAGCGCCGTTAAAACCGGAGTGGTGATATAATAAGGAAGATTGGCGCAGGCGACAAGCGGCAGCGAGCCGGCTTTTTCAGCGCATATTTTTTTTATGTCAAGCTTCAATATGTCGCCGGTTATAATCTCAAGATTTTCGTATTCCCCCACAGTTTCGCGCAGCACCGGCAAAAGGGCGCGGTCAAGCTCAACCGCTATAACCTTTTCCGCGCGTTTGGCAAGCTCCGCGGTCAGACACCCGAACCCCGGCCCGACTTCAAGCACGGCTTTAGCGTTCGCGCCGCACTCCTGCGCTATTCGTTCAGGCACCCATGAGGCCGTAAGGAAATTCTGCCCCAATGATTTTGAAAACCGGAATCCGTTTTTCAAAAGTACGGTTTTTATCTCGTCAATATTGCAAAGATCCATAATGCGCCCCCTCCTTAAAAAAGGGGCTGTTCTTAAAACAGCCCCTTCGCAATTCTCTATGGCCTTAATCAGCCCAGAATATAAACTTTTGCTTTCCGTATCCCGAACGATAAGCATTCGGAACGCGTGTTGAAAAACAGGTCGATTTTGTTGCCCCTAATTGTGCCTCCTGTATCCTCGGCAACCGCTACACCGTAAACCCAACTTTTCCCGTCCATAGACGTAACCAGCATTCTGGTACCAAGCGGGATAATATCTGGGTCGACCGCAATAGCGCCGAACCTTGCTTTTGTGCCCGAGGCCGTGTGCTTCCATCTGCGGTTTTCGGTAGTATAAGCCGACGCCGTCATCTTAAAGAACTTTTTATAGGCGTATGCCCTGCCAAATACCGTCACTGTTCCGCCCGTACCGTATTCGATAATTTCGGTAACGGGATTTTTAATTACTTCCGAACTTATTTTTTTGCGAAGGGATTCTGTGCCGTTCTTTTTGTAAACCTCGTATAAGGTCTTCTGTTGACCGGCTGCTCCCTTTTGCACAACGGCGGATTCTCCGGCCGAAAGCTCGTCCGAACGCCTTTTTACCGTATCGAACGGTATGTCCTCTAAAACTTCTTCCGTAAAATTTTCAATCTGCGTAACAAAAATATCGGTTTCTCCGCTTACTTTTATACTAAGCTCAGGCAAAACCCTATCCTTTTCCGAAAGCTCGACGCCGCATCTCTGCAAGATTTCCTGCACCGTCTCGCCGGGAGATATGGTGTCGATAACCTCGCGTCCCGCGTGGATACGAATCGGAAAAAGGCCTTCCATACCCGCGAGGGCTTCTTTCCCCCCCGCGAAAAGGTTTTTGCCCGAAATACTGCCCGGCGTTTTAAGAAAGTACGCAGCTTTTACAGCGTTAAGGGTGTTAATGGAGTCGCTGTTATCCGTACTGCCGGTAAAAAATGCAAGCGCGTTGTAAATGTACAGCGTGCATGAAAGCGTAGCGCATATAACTGCGCAGGCGATCCTTATTCCGCTTTCCTTAATGTTTCTGGAACTCAGTGCTTTTCTAGCAGCTAGCAAAAAATATTTCATATTTACCTCCCCGGAGCACCAATAATCCTGAATTAATTATTGCAATAATTTTAATTTCTTAAACATAATTCAGGATTATTTACGGAGATACGGAAGTCTACTCCGTTATGCAAAATGCAATGCTTTGCCAAATGCTCCATTTAAAACACGTTTTGCCGGCAAAAAGTCGGCAAAACAAAGAAATACTAACGTTTTGAGAACTGAGGAGCGCGGCGGGCCGCTTTGAGACCGTATTTCTTGCGTTCCTTCATCCTCGGATCGCGGGTCAAAAAGCCCTCTTTTTTCAATATGGCGCGATAATTTTCATCCGCCTGCAAAAGCGCGCGGGAAAGCCCGTGACGGATTGCTCCGGCCTGTCCGGTGAAGCCGCCGCCGACGACGGTCGCTTCAATATCGAACTTTCCGAGCGTATCAGTAGACACGAAAGGCTGCCTGACGATCAGCTTCAGGGTTTCGAGTCCGAAATATTTGTCTATGGGACGGTTATTGATCTTTATTTCTCCGGTTCCGCCGGGGAAAAGCCTTACGCGGGCAACCGAGCTTTTTCTTCTTCCGGTACCATAGAAATAGGGTTTTTTAGGCTTATACATTCTTTTCTACCTCCTTCAAACCTGTTCGAAAACTTCGGGTTTTTGAGCCGCGTTCTTATGTTCGCTTCCGGCATAGACCTTAAGGCGGGAAAGCGACCATCTTCCGATCGAGTTCTTGGGAAGCATTCCTTTGATGGCAAGCCTCATGGCGAGCTCTGGTCTCGTATGCATCAAGGTTTTATACTTTGTTTCCTTCAAGCCTCCCGGATATCCGGAATGAGTCCTGTAAAACTTCTGTTCCATCTTCCTGCCGGTCAAAACGGCTTTGCCCGCGTTGATTATAATAACAAAATCTCCGCAGTCCACATGAGGCGTAAATTCTACTTTGTTTTTCCCGTTTAGTAATGAAGCGGCTGTGGCGGCGGTGCGTCCGAGCGGTTTTCCCGCCGCGTCGAGAACGTACCATTTACGCGAAATAGTTTCGCTTTTGGCCATAAACGTTGACATGGTTTGACCTCCGGTATTTATCATAAAATTAATTACTTGCAGCTGAACATGTTTATTTATACCATAAAGCTACCGGCGTGTCAACACTCGTGCAACCAAATTTTAATTTATCTTATTCAAAACTCTTTTTTTCTTACGTTTTCTTTTGTATGCTCGCTGTATCTCGTTTTCTAAATTAAATTTTTTTCTTTGAAAATATCCGCAAACACCGTTATAATCTAATACGGAGCTGATTAGATGCAGGAAGTATTGTCTTATGTACGCAGGTGCGTCGACGATTATAATATGATAGAAGAGAACGACCGTATAGGGGTGGGTGTTTCCGGCGGCAAGGATTCCGTGCTTCTGCTCGCGGCGCTTCACAGGCTGTCGCTTTTTTATCCGAAAAAGTTCACGATCGAGGGCCTTACCCTCGACATGGGTTATGAAAGCATGGATTTTTCGCCCGTCGCGGATTTTTGCCGTGAAAACGAAATACCGTATACGATAAAGAAAACGGCTATCAAAGAAGTCATCTTCGACATCCGCCATGAGAAAAACCCGTGTTCGCTCTGTGCCAAAATGCGGCGCGGCGCGCTCCACGATCTTGCTTTGGAGCGCGGAATAAAAAAAGTGGCGCTCGGCCACCATTTTGACGACGCTGTTGAAACTCTGCTTCTTTCTCTTTTTTATGAGGGCCGCATAAATTCTTTTCTGCCCGTTACGTTTCTTGACCGCAAAAAAATAACCGTAATACGTCCCCTGCTTTATATTCCCGAAAAAATGGTCCGAAGAACGTCAAAAAAGCTCGGCCTGCCCGTGATATTTAATCCGTGCCCCGCTAACGGCAATACAAAACGTCAGGAAATAAAGGAACTGCTGTCGGATCTCGAACGCACCATGCCGGGTGTAAAAGAACGCGTTTTCGGCGCGATGCAGCGTTATCCCCTGACTGGCTGGGAAACCGAAAAGTAGTTACCTCAATATTTTTTGAATGTTGAAGGACGTCAGTTCTT
>JAUZPW010000121.1 GCA_030705725.1 Bacillota bacterium | reverse complement strand
GATTTTGCCTGCGCCTCGCTCATTCCGACAACGCTCGGCACTTTAACAAGGCTGACTTTCGCGCCCAGGCTTATTACGACCGTAACATTGTCTCCGGGTTTGACCTGTGCGTCCGAGGCCGGTTCAGTTCGGATAACGTAACCTTGAACTATCTCGTCCGAGGCTTCATAGGATTCCCTGTAAACGAGGCCAAGCTTTACGAGCTGCTGCTCCGCAAGCCTGTATTCGCTGTTTTTGAAGTCCGGAAGCTTAAAGGTCTCTGTTCCGAGGCTTAAAGTCAGGGTAATCGTATCGCCTTTATTTATAGTGCTGCCGGGTGTCGGATCCTGAGATATAACATTGCCCTCGGGAACCGTTTCATCGTAAATCTGTTTTCCTACCTCAAATACGTAGTCCTTTTTAAGATTTTCATCAAGAAGAATATCATTTTCATAAGACCTCCCGGTAAGATTAGGAGCACTACCGCCCGAAACCTTAGCCGTGCTTCCGCCTGGGTTAACAAGTATCCATGCGAATATGATTGCGCAGACCAAAAACGCCGTAGATAATATGAGCCCAAGCTTCATGGGCCGATCCATAATGCTTTCTTTTTGCTTGTCCGCGCCTTTGCGTCTAAAAAAAGGCGGCGCGTGCCGTTTTTTGTTTAAATGGAGTCTTCCCGAATTTGCGGCGCCTTTGATTCTTTCGTGGGAAATATCTATTTTCTGAGTAGGCTCCGTATCCGTTTCATCATCTGTATCGAGCTTTATATCGTTGTGATAGTCAAAGGAAATTCCGGGGTTCACTCGGAATTTTTCAAGGTCCATAAGCATTTCATCGGCGGAACCGTATCGGCGGGAAAGCGACGGGCTCATCGCTTTCATAGTTATATCCTCAAGCGCCATGGGGACATCGCTTTTTACTTCCCTCGGAGAAAGAGGTATGGCGTTTATATGCTGAAGCGCCACCGCTACGGGAGTATCCCCTTCAAACGGAAGCCTTCCCGTTTCCATTTCATACATGACGACGCCCAAAGAATATAAATCTGCCCTGGCGTCTATATAGCTGCCTCTTGCCTGTTCGGGCGCCACATAATGAACTGAGCCGAGCGCCTCCTGAGTAAAATGGCGGTTCCTTTGCTCCATAAGGCGCGCTATGCCGAAGTCGGCTACTTTTATAGTCCCGTCGGAGAGAAGCATGATATTCTGCGGCTTAATATCCCGGTGGATAATCCCGCGCTTATGAGCGTGCGAAAGTGCTTTTGCTATCTGCGTGGAAAAATAAAGCGTTTCTTTCCAGGACAGGGCGCCCTTTTTCTTTAAGTACTCTTTCAGAGTAATACCGTCAATAAGCTCCATAACGATATATTCGGTATTCTCGGTGCTGGACACGTCGTAAACGGAAACTATATTCGGATGCGAAAGCATTGCGACGGCCTGAGCCTCGTCATGGAACCGGCGCCTGAAATCGGCGTCGACAAGATGCTCGTCCTTTAATATTTTAACTGCGACATAACGATTCAACCGATGACAAAGAGCTTTATAAACAACGGCCATTCCGCCGGTACCGACAATTTCAAGAAGTTCGTACCTGTTGTCTAGCCATTTCCCGATGTATCTGTCCAACCAGGTTCACCTCCTAAAGCTTAAGAAGAATTACTGTGATATTGTCGATGCCGCCGCGCCCGTTTGCGCACGAAATCAACTTTTCACAGCATTTTTCAGGTTTCGGATTATTAACTAACTCGGCTAAAATTTCCGAGTCGGAAAGCATATTCGTAAGCCCGTCGGAACAGAGCAGCAGGGATTGCCCGGTTTTGAGCGTTAATGAATACGCGTCGGGCTTTGTCGAAGAATCGGCGCCTAAAGCCCTTGTAATAAGATTTTTATGCGGATGGTTCCGCGCCTCTTCCTCCGTGATCTCGCCTCTCTGCACCATTTCCTCGACCACTGAATGATCCTTTGTAATTCTGACAATGCTTCCCGCCCCGTCGGCGAGATATGCGCGGCTGTCTCCGACGTTTACTATTACTGTTTTGCCCTCGTCGAAGATTGCGCCGACAAGAGTTGTTCCCATGCCCTTTAACTTATCCGATTCGTTTGATTTTTCGAATACGCGCGCGTTTGCCGCATGGACCGCGGCTATTGCTATGTTCTTCATGTAACCGGCCGTCATAGACGGCTTCAATGAGTCCTTTATTTCCTCGGAGAACGTATTTATGGCGATTTCGCTCGCGACGTTTCCTGCGCGCGCGCCGCCCATACCGTCGCATACGGCGATTACCGCCTGATTTCTTTCATGCATTGCGTCGACCAGAAACATATCCTGGTTTTCCTGACGCACTATTCCCCTGTCGCTCATTCCCCACACATTCATATTGTCTGAACCTCACTTGAAGCAATAGCTTGCCTTCTCAACTGACCGCAAGACGCATCTATATCCGGCCCGAGCCTACGTCTTATTGTAGCTTTTATTCCGTTATCCGTCAAGATTGACATAAACTGGGAAACAGTTTCGCGCGAGGACGGAAGAAACTCGCTTTCCTTAATTCTGTTAAGCAGGATTAAATTTACGTGGCAGTTCTGCCCTTTTAACAGCTTTGTCAGCTTTTCGGCGCAGGCTTTCGTATCGTTTACCCCGCGGATCATTGCGTATTCGTATGAAATTCTTCGGCCTGTTTTTTCGAAATATTTTTTGCATGAGCGCATTAAAAGCTCAAGCGGATATTTCCGGTTTACCGGCATCAGCTTTGAGCGAAGCTCGTTAAAAGGCGCGTGCAGCGAGACGGAAAGCGTCAGCTGAAGCCTTTTTTCAGCCAGTATATCAATTTCATCGCAAAGCCCGCAGGTCGAAAGGGATATATGCCTGTGGCCTATAAAAAGCCCGCCCTCGGTATTTATCAGATCGAGAAACTTAATAACGTTTGACATGTTGTCGAGAGGCTCCCCAATTCCCATCATAACGATATTGGAAATTTTAACGTTCTCGTCCTTTTGCGCAAAAATTACCTGATCCAGCATCTCGGAGGGCTCAAGGCTTCTTGCGAGGCCGTTTTTGCACGACGCACAGAAGGCGCAGCCCATTCTGCAGCCAGCCTGCGTCGATATGCATATCGAGTTTCCGTGCTGATACGACATTAGTACACTTTCGACGGAGTTCTTGTCTGAAAGTTCCCAGAGGTATTTCACAGTTCCGTCTTTCCCGGAACGCTGCTTTCTCAAAATTACAGGGCAAGTGATCCGGGTTTTTTCATTAAGCTTCCCGCGGAGGGACAGGCTTAAATCGCTCATTTCCTCAAAAGAGCTCACGCCCGAGTGCAGCCAGCGGAAAATCTGGGAGGCGTGAAATTCCTTTTCCCCGAGAGCTTTTAAGAAAACGCCGAGTTCGGCTTTACTGTATGATTTTATGTCCGCTTTTTCCAAAATATTCACCCGCCGGCCTTTCTGAGCTTTGCAAAAAAGAAACCGTCCGTATCGTTTACCTGAGGCAGCAGAAGCTTCCTTTCAAGCAGCGAAAAATCGGGATGTTCTTCTAAAAACGCGTTTACTATTTTCTCGTTTTCCTCAGGAAGCACCGTGCAGGTCGAATACAAAAGCACTCCGCCGTCTTTAACGTAATTTGACCCGTTTTCGAGGATTTTTTTCTGGATTTCGGGTAATAAGCTTATTTCATTTTCACTTTTATAACGGATATCCGGCTTTTTGCGTATTACCCCGAGCCCGGAACAAGGAACGTCGCAGATAACGCAGTCTGCATAACCGAACAAGTCCTTATTATACCGAAGCGCGTCGGAAACGCCTGCTTCTATAATCGAAGCGCCGAGTCTTTCGGCGGTTTCCTTTATCATCTGAGCCTTTTTGGGGCTTATGTCGAAAGAACGTATTACGCCTTTGTTTTTCATATACTGCGCGCAAAGCGCGCTTTTGCCGCCGGGTGCTGAGCAGAGATCCAAAACCGTCCAGCCCGGTTCGGGATGAAGCGCCGCAATGCTGAGCTGCGAGGATGCGTCCTGTACGTAAAGTAACCCATCCTTTAGCGTCTTAAGAGCGTAAGGGTCGCCGATGTTTTCGGCAAAGAGGCAATTTTCTGCAATCGGATGCTTTTTGACCGGAACGCCCTCAGAAATAAGGAGGTTTACCGCCTCGTCCGCCGTGCATTTAAGCGTGTTTACGCGAAAAACCGCGGGTGCGGGCGCGTTGTCGATTTTAAGAAGCTTTTCGGTTTCCGAGTCGCCGAAAAGGGACAAAAAGCGCTTTACAAGCCACAGCGGGTGGCTGTATTTAACCGAGAGGTACGAGGCGCGATCCGCGGCGTTTATTTCAGGCATTTCAACGGACGCCGCCTTTCGCAGCACGGCGTTTACAAAAGACGCCGCGCGCGGGTTTGCGGCCCGTTTGGCAAGATTAACGCTCGTATCGACAACGGCGCTTTTCGGAACGCGGTCCAAAAATAAAAGCTGGTATAAACCCACACGCAGAATTTCTAAGACGGCGGGCGAAATTTTATTAAGCTTCAGCGAAGAAAAGCTGCCTATATAGTAATCGAGCAGATAGAAATTCTGGATAACGCCGTAAAAAATCCTTGTCGCCAGGGCCTTTTCCCGCGTTTCAGGCTTAAGGCGCGAAACAGCTCCGTTCAGCGCTTCGTCCGCCTTGCCGCTTTTTTTGCCGTATTCGAGAAGCGCTTTGAGCGCCGTTTCTCTTCCGTCTGCAGACCTCATTTATCTGCGCCTGTTGTTGCCGGAGATCATAAGCAGAATTCTTAAAAGCTGGGTTATAGAGACCGCAAGCGCCGCCAAATAAGTCATAGCCGCAGCCGTCAGCACTTTTTTGGCGCCCGTTACTTCCTCTTCCATCAGGATGTTTCCGTCGGCAAGGGCCAAAATCGCGCGTTTCGACGCGTTGAATTCCACCGGGAGGGTTACAAGCTGGAAAACGACGACGGTAGCGAACAGCGCCGCACCCAGATAGGCGAGCGAGCTGAAGGAAGAAATAAAAAGTCCGATAAAAATAAGCGGCCACGCAAGGCTCGAACCGATATTTGTGATTGGCAATATGGCGTTGCGGAGCTTTATGGGCGCATAGCCCTGAGCATACTGTACGGCATGTCCCGCTTCATGTGCGGCAACTCCCGCGGCGGCGATCGTCGTTGAGGAATATACATTGTCCGAAAGCCGGATAACATTTTCGCGCGGATCATAGTGATCCGTCAGATTCCCTCTGATGCGCTCGATGCGGACGTCATAAACGCCGTTTTGCTCCATAACAATGCGAGCCGCGTCGGCGCCCGTAATGCCGCGGCTGTTCGATATTCTGGCGTATTTCTTAAATGTGCTGTTGACGGAAAACTGCGCCAACATCATAAGCAAAAACGCAGGGATTAAAAGCAGCATCCCCGTGTCGTAATAACCGCCGTAATAATAACCTGGATAAAACATAAAACACTCCTTTTACCTGATAAACGTTCCTGCCGGGATTTT
>JAUZPW010000120.1 GCA_030705725.1 Bacillota bacterium | reverse complement strand
GTGAACATCATCTACGGCATGATGAAAAACAAGACGGCGTACATTGCGCCGCCGATAGAGGAACACTGATTTTTTAAGAGTCGAATAACGGGCCGCACGCAAACTGCATGCGCAGGACTTCTCACCTGAGGGCGCGGGGGAGTTAAAAATTCCTGAACCACCAAAGCCCGCAAGCCTCAGTGATGTTGATGCAAGGAAGTGGTACCTTGAGAATGAACCCAAAATTCCAAGTCTGCTTGATAAGACAAAACCACTGGAACAGCAAGCAAAACAGGCCGTAGAATTACGTAATCAGTTTAGAACGCAAGCCAGAGCTGCAATGACGAACAGAGCTGCAGCCGAAGCACTTGACATTACCGATCCAAATCAGACCTGGCAAATGCTTGTCGATAAATACTCAGCAAAAGGGCTGTCAGGGGACGACTTATATCGTGAGATAATTAAAGCCGCACAGCGCAGTAGGACAAGCGTTAATCACATGCTAGGAATTGACTAAAAGGAGGCAGTGCTTATGAATATTCTGAAAGTAAACAATAAAGATGGTTCAATTGCAATCTATTTTGAGGAATTGAACTACTGGGAGGAATACGATCTCATTTTATCCTTGCTTCAAAAAGAGAATCAATGCAAAGTTATTTCAAACCAGGGTGCTGTATACGCAAAATCCAGTGTTTTAAGGATAGGCAACATCGAATTCACATTAAAACACGATGATATGTTAGGCAATTACCTGTACACGACTAACCCAGCCGACGTAACTGCTCTGGAGCGGTTAGCAAACAATGTTATTAACAGCATTAAGGTTAAACTGGAAGAGTTAAACCAATAAAGAGACATTATAGCCCTAATTCGACTACTTAAGTCGGAAGTACAGAAATGTCACAGGTATACCAATAAAGAGTCATCAATCCCCGAACGGCTTTGCCGGTCGGTGTTTATCGGCTTTGTGCCGCGAAAGCGGCATAAAGCCTTTAACCTGCACTACTTTCGACCCTGTGGTTTATGCTCGTTTTGAGGAGGAGCAAGCCGTATTTTCGGCTGACCTTTTGAGCGCGGAACGTGCCGCACAAAGGCTACACGATCGCCGCTGCTAGCAAGGGGGCGTACTTTCTCCTGTTCGCCATCAAAACGCGACAAAGGGCGACACGTTGGTTCACGGCGGCAAGCATCTTTCTCTGCAGATATTGCGCAGTAAAAATCTGTAATATTCTTGTAACACAGCACCAATTGAAAGGTGTTGTCTCTTGATTAACGCCCGTTTATGGTCTTGAAAAGGCTAATGGCCACGGACGGAGCCTTGCGGTCTTTCTCATTGGACACGACAATAAGCAGTTTTTGTTTCGGAAAAGGCAAATAATAGACGCGGGCCCAAGAGGGCTTGCATCTTTTTTATGAAGCTATTATAATAAAAAATATCCCCCAGAGGGGGATTAAGGAGGCGGTTAAAATGAGTGAAAACAATAGCAGCCAGGCATATAACCACCATCACGACGAGGAAGATTTGAAAGCAATCATCAACCGGATTTCAAGAGCCATAGGCCATTTTGAGTCGGTGAAAAAAATGGTTGAAAACGGCAGAGACTGCTCCGACGTACTGATACAGCTGGCGGCGGTCAAAGCCTCCGTCAACAACATCGGAAAAGAAATTCTCAAGGAGCATCTTTCGCATTGCATTGTAGAAGCCGTCGAAACAGGCGACAAGGCTGCGCTCGAAGCCCTCAACACGGCGATTGATAAGTTTATGAAATAGGTGTATCGTAATGAACGTAAAAGAATGGGTTATAGAGGTGAGGACGAAACCTTCTATTTACATTTTAGGAATTGAGGGTGGTAAAACCTATGGACATAAAATCCGAAATTGAAGAACTGCTCAAAGAAAACGGAGCTTTTGACGTCGGGTTTTCAAAAGTGCCCGACGCGCCGGAAGGCCTCCCGTACGCTTTAACCGTCGTGGCGGCTCTTTCGGACGCGGTCGTCGACGAGATTGAAGACGCTCCGACGCACACGTATTTCCATCATTATAGGACAGTCAACGCTTTTATCGACCAGATGATCCTCAAAGCGGGCACACTGCTCCAGAAAAACGGATACAGATATATCCCCATTGCTGCCTCACAGACGATTTACACCGGAGGAAGCCGGACGCACACGGGAAGGTATTCTCACAAAAAGGCCGCGGTGCTTTCGGGGCTTGGGGCTGTCGGGAAAAGCACACTCTTTATTCACAAAACGCTTGGGCCAAGGGTCAGGCTCGGGACGCTCTTCACGGACTGCCCGCTCGCCCAATCGGCAGAAACCGCGGTTTCGCCGTGCGGCGGCTGCAATCTTTGCGCAAACGCTTGCCCCGCCCACGCTATTAAGGGCGTAACCTGGCATGCCGGTATCGAACGGAACGAACTGTTTGACGCCGAGGCCTGCAACACTTATATGAGAGAACATTTTATGGATATAGGCCGGGGCTCTGTCTGCGGTATATGCATGAAAGTTTGCCGATGCCGCAAATAACAAATTAAATAGCATTTTGAAACCGGGTGAAAAAGCCCGGCTTTTTTCTTATTTTTTATTTTCATAATAATTCATATCATGCCTACGCTTGAAATAGGCGACACCGGATGGTGCGTTCAGCCGGAAAAAGCAACGAAGATTGGTTTTGACACAGTGCGGAAGCTTCTTTGACAAATTTCCAGGCTTGGTAATAGTGAAGCAGATAGAAACATTTTGAACGGAGAATGCTGCTTTTTTATACATACTTGACATTTGACGGCAAGCTGGATAGACTTAGAAATATATGGACGAACCAATTGGTTTAATATATGTCATCAGGGAGGTAATCCTTTGATCCGTGAAGAACGTCTGGCGAGAATTGCAGAATATGTGCAGGCGCGCCAATATGTCAGTATCGAAGAGCTTATGCGGTCGTTCGGAATCTCCAAAGCTACGGTCCGCCGTGATCTTTTAAAGCTCGGCGAGGGAGATTCGATTACTCTGACCCGCGGCGGAGCTATTTTCAACGAAACCGAACGTTATAACGAGCTTATCTACAATGAAAAAAAGAGCACGAACCCGTCTGAAAAAAACCGTATCGGGGAGGCTGCCAGAAAGCTTATTAATAACGACAGCGCCGTTATTTTCGACGCCGGCACAACCACGCGCGCGATGATCCCCTTTATGAAGGACCTGTCGGGGATAAACCTTGTGACGAATGACATCGCTATCGCGGGAGACCTTACCTCGTTTCCGGGGATAAACGTCACCGTTACCGGCGGGCAGATGCGCAGCGATTACTACACGCTTCGCGGCTATATTGCGGAGGATCTGATCAGCAGCATGCGCGCGGAAATCGGATTCGTAAGCTTCGACGCTATTGATCTGAGCTCGGGATGCTATATAACAAACTCCGACGAGGTCGGGGTAAAACGCAAAATCATCGAGGTGTCCCAGAAGGTGGTCGCGCTTTGCGACTATACCAAGTTTTCAAAGCAGGCGTTTGTCTCCGTATGCCCGCTTTCGGATATCGATATTCTGATTACGAACAGAGAGGTGCCGGAAGGGGTGGTAGAATCCCTGAAGAAAAGCGGAATAGAAGTTATTCTGACCTGAACTGAACCGCTATATATTTTTTTAATTCAAAAGGTTGCAATAATTTGAATTAAATTAAAAAAATATTGGAACCTTAATTGACAATTATGAATTATTTTGATAATATTAAAGCATAAATTGATTCTCCATGAACCAATTTAATTTGTTTCCCGAAAGAAGGAGGATATGAACTATGGAGATGTTTAATTTTGATGTCCCAAGGTATGAAAAGATTGTGGGCGACACGCTTAAGCTGCGTCCGCAGATAGAGAAAGCAGCGGATGAGATTTCCGCGAAGGGGTACTCGAACATATTCCTGATCGGCTGCGGAGGTACATACGCGCACTCCTTATCCTTAAAATATATGATGGAAGCTCAGAGCCCTATCGAAACGCATGCGGTTATCGCCGCAGAATTTATGCTTATGGGGCATAAACGGTTCAGCAAGGATTCGCTCTGCGTTTTTTCGACCCGCACGGGCAATACGAAAGAGATCGTCGCGGCGGCAAAATTCTGTAAGGAAGCGGGAGCCCGCGTCGTTATGTACGTGTCGAACGCAGGCACGCCGGCCTGCGAATACGCCGACTATCTGTTCCACAGCTTTGCGGAGGACGACTGCCTTTGCGAGGCTATTTATCTCACAAGCATCCCGTTCCTTGCAAGATTAATGTACCATAAGGACTGTTTCCCGAAATACGGCGTGTTTATGAATCAGATAGCCGGGATCGTGCCGTACCTTCTTAAGGCGAAGGGGCAGCACGAGGAGCAGTGCAGGAAGATCGCGGAGCATCACAAGGACACCGGTTATCACATGGTAATCGGCAGCGGCAATCTCTGGGGCGAGGCTTACGACTACGCGATGTGCATACTCGAGGAAATGCAGTGGCTCAAAACAAAGTCGATCCATGCCGCGGAATTTTTCCACGGGACGCTCGAGCTCGTTGAAAAGGACACAAGCCTTATCATGCTTTACGGCGAAGACGAAACCCGCCCGCTTATGGACCGCGTTTATAACTTTGCAAAGAAAATCACAGACGAAATCACCATTTTCGACACCAAGAACGTGGAGCTGCCTCTTGACGAGGATCTTCGCAAATTTGTATCCCCGATCGTTATTTATGCCGTTACCGAGCGCTTAAGCTGCCATCTTGAGCGCGTGCGCAACCATTCGCTTAATATCAGAAGATATTACCGTCAGATGGAATATTGATATATGCTGAAACTTAAAAATCCTGAGGGTAACTCCTCAGGATTTTTTTATAAATTTAAGCTACGATACAAGGCTCAGAAAAAGGTCCGGCCCCCTGCGCTTTAATATCCGCTTCGCGCAGGAGTCGTCTTTCAGCCACGGCAGCTTTTCCTCCGGGTGCAGCACGACGGGCATGCGGCTATGGATCTGAGCGACGCTTCCGCTCGCTTCGGTGGTAAGTATAACGAAGCCGTGAAAAGACGAGCCGTCGGGCCTGCTGAAAATATTATAAAAGCCCGCCATATATAAAACGGGAGCGTTTGCGAAACGAATCAGGAATTTATCTTTTTGCTTTTTATTTTCGGCGTGCCGCCATTCAAAAAAACCTGTCGACGGAATAACGCAGCGGCGGGAGAGCACAGAGGAGCAGAAAAGTTTTTTTTCAAAGACCGTTTCCGCCTTTGCGTTTATTATCACGCCGCGTCCGTTCCAACCGGGGAAGCCCCAGGCCATCGGCCGGGGCTCCGCTTCACCGCCGCCGTCCGACAGGACGAGCACCGGCGCCTCGTCGGTCGGAAATATTTCACTCGTCTTCGTTTTAAGGTCATAGCCGAATTTCTTGTTTATTTCGTTTATTATTTCGCGCATTTCCGTGACTTCCTGCTCGGTATAGACCGTGTAGCGCCCGCACATTACGAATCCTTCCTTTCCATGAACCATCTGTCCTCT
>JAUZPW010000012.1 GCA_030705725.1 Bacillota bacterium | reverse complement strand
TATTCCCTACCTTGACGAGCTGAGCGACGCCGCGCGCGAGTGCGGCTCCGTAAACGTTGTGTCTTTAAGAGACGGAAAGCGCCGCGGACATACAACGGACGGACTGGGCTGTCTGCGCGCATTTGAAGCGTCGGGCAGAAAAGCAAAAGATCAAAAGGCCGTGATATTCGGCGCCGGCGGAGCCTCAAAATCTATAGCCCAGGCATTAAAAACCGCGGGGGCGAAGGTAACGCTGCTTTCAAGAGATTCCGGCAAGGCCTCGTCAATCGCAAGATCGCTGGGGGGCGTCGGATACGGGGAATCAAAGAACCTGAAAGCCTTTATGCCCGACTGCACTCTTTTTATTAACGGTTCGCCGCTCGGGATGAAGGGCAGCCCGGATTTTGAGGATTTTTCATTTCTTGATTTACTGCCGAAATGCGCGACCGTTTTCGACGCGGTCTATAACCCACGGGAAACGACGCTTTTAATGCAGGCGCGCTCTCGCTCGCTTAACACGGCGGACGGGCTTAAAATGCTGCTCGAGCAGATGGGCGTTTTGTTTGAAACGCTTACGGGAGTGTCGCCGGACGGCACAGTCACGGAGCTTGCTCAAAAAAAAGTGAGCGCGGCTCTTGAGGGAAAGCAGGAGTAAACCATTATGGATAATATATTAAAAACTATAGATAAAAGCAATCTTAACGGCTTCGGGTGGCTTAAACCACCCGTTTCCTTTGAAACGCGCGACGGCGCGCTTTTTATTACTCCGGAGAGAAAGTCCGATTTCTTTTTCAGCCCGATTGACCCCGTCGACCGGTTTAACGCGGCGGCCCTTTTAAGAAAAGTAAAGGGAAATTTTGTCGCAGTTGCATGCGTAGAACCCGATTTAAGCTCAAGAGCGAATGCCGCGGGGCTTTTAGGCTATTTCGATAAGGATCACTGGGCCAAGCTTTGCTTTGAGCGCACTGGCCCGGACAGCCTGGGCCCCTGCGCCATGGTGAACACGATTTACCGCTCGGACGACGCTAACGGAGAAACGCTGAAAAACAATCCGAAATCACTGTGGCTCAAATACTGCCGGTGCGGTTTCGCGTTTTCAATGTTTTACTCGCAGGACGGCATTAATTATACTTTTCTGCGCAAATACGCCCTGCCGGGTTTTCCGGACGAAATGTCGGTCGGGGTTTTTGCCCAGTGCCCCGACTGCGGCCCGAAACAGCATAAAATAACCTTTCTTTCGATTGAAAGTGTTGAAAGCGTCAACATAAGAACCGGAGTTATAGAGAAGAAGGGCTGAATACGCGCCTACCGATATACGCTTAATTATTAAACTCCCCGCTTTCCGGCGGGGAGTTTTTTGTCATTTTTTTATATTGCTTTTCCGGCATATGTAATATATGCTATATATTGGCTGCGAAAAATTACAATAAGGGCTGAGTTTCTTTTGGATAGCGGCATTAAGAAGCACATTGCGAAGTTCTTTTTTTTATATTTCAATCAATACGCCTTTAATGTTCTGATATGGGCGTTTTTGACGCTGTTTCTTCTGAACGAGGGCGCGTCGGCGGAAACGATCGGAATCGTGTTTGCCGTAAGCACGGTCTGCGCCTTATGCGGCGGACTTATTTTGGGAAGAGTAGGCGACCGCGTACGGGGCTCGGCGCTGGTGCTTTTTGTACATACCGGGCTTTTCATTTCTTCGATTTTCATGTACGCTTTCAAGGCCCTTCCCTTTATTCTGCTTGCATTTTATGCCGCGAGCATTTTTTTTTCGCCCCTCGATATTGCCTTGGATTCCTGGGCAGTCGGCTCAAGGCCCGAATTCGGAAGATACTACGGGCTGATGCGCTCCGGCATTTCGATAGGCTACAGCATTTTCGCCTTTGTGGCGGGCTTCACTATTGTAAGATACGGCTACCGCTCGATGTTTTTTTGCGCTATGGTTATTGCCGGAATCCAGCTTATTTACATAACCGTGCTTTTTGTCCTCGACAAAGGAAACGGGCCGATAATAATTAAAAAAGACAAGGATACGGATGATAACAGGGGAAAAAAGAGAAATACGCTGTCCGGCGTCAGGAAGATTCTGCAAATAAAGCAGTACCGGCATCTTGTTATTATCGGGCTGCTTATTTACTCAGCTTCGAAATTTTCGGAAATTTATACCCCTTATTATATCGCGGATTCGGGCGGAGGCGTGACGCAGGCGGCGATTTTATCCTGCGTCGGCGGCGCGCTTGACGTACCTTTTTACTGGCTTAGCCCGTTTTTGCTGAAAAAATTAAAGCTCAGGCAGATAGTCGCGGTTTCGTCAGCCGCAGCTTTTATCAGAACTGGGGTTCTTGCTCTTACCCACAGTTCGCAGGCGGCTATATACACGTCGGTTTTCGCTTCGATGCAGTACGCGACTTTTTACCCCGCAATGCGCTACTATGTAAACAAAATCGTGCCGGAGAACCTCGCTGTGAGCGCGCAGGCGCTTATTACTGTACTGGCATTCAACTTTTCAAGCATCTTTGTCAGTTTGTTCGGCGGAAAGCTTGTCGATCTGTTCGGAATAAACATTGCTTTTCTCTTCGTTTCGGGCATGGCGTTTGTCGCTCTTGCGCTGCTAGTTTCGGGAGTGCTGCTTAAGGACGAAATAAAAGCCAGCACACTTGAAATTAAATGACAAAACTGATAATGTATGAAATGCGAATTATTTAATGATAGGGGAAATATTGACTATGGATTACAGAAAAGAAAGTCTCAGGCTTCATTATGAAAAGAAAGGCAAAATCAGCGTCTGCAGCACCGTAAGCGTTAAGGACAAGACCGATCTGTCGCTCGCTTATACCCCGGGCGTTGCGGAGCCTTGCCTTGTTATACAAAAAGACGTGAACAAGTCCTACGAGCTAACGAGAAGATGGAATCTTGTCGCGGTCGTGACCGACGGCACCGCCGTTTTGGGTCTCGGCGATATCGGCCCCGAGGCCGGTATGCCGGTTATGGAAGGCAAATGCGTGCTGTTTAAGGAATTCGGAAACGTGGACGCTTTTCCGTTATGCATCCGCTCGAAGGAGGTCGACGACATCGTTAACACCGTCAGGCTTCTTGCGGGAAGTTTCGGCGGCGTCAACCTCGAGGATATTTCGGCGCCCAGGTGCTTTGAAGTCGAACGCAGGCTTAAGGAATGCTGCGATATTCCGATTTTCCACGACGATCAGCACGGCACCGCGGTGGTTACGCTTGCCGCCATGCTGAACGCGCTCAAGCTGACGGGAAAGAAGCTCGACAATATAAGCGTCGTGTGCAGCGGAGCGGGAGCCGCCGGAATCGCGGTTATCAGGCTTTTAATGTCGCTCGGGCTCAAAGACGTTGTGCTTTGCGACCGCCAGGGCGCGATATATAAGGGCCGCGAAGGGTTAAACAAGGAAAAAGAGCTTATGGCTGAAATCTCGAACAAAAAAATGAAAAAGGGAAGCATCGCGGATGTTCTGAAGGGTGCGGACGTGTTTATCGGAGTTTCGGCTCCGGGCTGCGTGACCCAGGACATGGTAAGGTCGATGGCGAAGAACCCGATCATTTTCACAATGGCAAACCCGACGCCGGAAATCATGCCCGATCTTGCCAAAGAAGCGGGAGCGGCTGTTGTAGGCACGGGGCGCAGCGATTTTCCAAACCAGATAAACAACGTTCTGGCGTTCCCGGGCATTTTCCGCGGCGCTCTGGACGTACGCGCGTCAGACATTAACGATCAGATGAAAATCGCGGCGGCATACGCTATTGCGTCGCTTGTTTCTGACAAAGAGTTGAATGCGGAATACATCCTGCCGGCGGCGTTTGACGAAAGAGTCGGAAAGACCGTCGCCGCGGCGGTTGCGGACGCTGCAAGAAAAAGCGGAGTAGCAAGAATATAATCAAGAGTTAAAAGAAAATTCCGGTTTTCTGAAATGAAAACCGGAATTTTTTATTTATATATTAACTTTATATACCGAGAACCATGGACGAAAGAAAAACCATTACCGAAATCGAAAAAATATAGGTCAGCGTGGAGGCGGCCATGGTGTTTGAGGCAAGGCCGACGTCCGCGTTGCATCTTGCGGCGAACATCGAGGAAGCGACCGCAACGGGAGCGGCTGCCGCCAGCATCGAGGCCATAAAAACGTTATTGTCCACCGGGCCGCCGAGATACATTATCAAAAACATAACCGCGCCGGTTATTCCCGGAATCAAAAACTGGCGGAGCAAAATGACGATATATATGTATTTATCGCGGAATATAGACTTAACCCCGGTATGCGCTATGAAAATTCCGGTCGTTATCATCGCGAGAGGGCTGTTGATAGATGCGATGCTTTTAAGCGGCGCGTTTATTATGGGCGGGAACCTAACGGAAAAAATAAAAATCGGGATCGCAACAAACAGGCTCAATACGCCTGGGTTAAGAATCGCTTTTTTTACGGATATGGGCGCGTTTTCACCCGAATAAAGCTGAAGCCCGTATGTCCAGGTGAAAATATTCATAACCGCGATTATAATCGATATGTAAATGACGCCGACGTTGCCCAGCAGCGCGTTTGCCAGGGGGAGGGTCATATAGCCGCAGTTCGGCATAAATGAGCTGTGACGGTAGACGCACTGCGACGAGTACGGCACCTTGCGGAAGGCAAATTTACCGAGGACTATACCGACGACGTGCATCAGCACGGCGATAACCGCCACTGCCGCAATTTTAACCGCCAGAGACTTATCGAAATCAATCTGAAACGAGGTCAAAATGAGACATGGACTGACCACATTGGTCAAAATATTTGCGAATTGCTTTGCCCCGTCGTAATCCGTGAGCTTAAGCCGGTAACTGAGGCTGCCTGCTGCGATAAGAATAAACATGACCGCGACGTTGAAAATCGCAAGAAGAGTAAAGCTCATCTAATGCCTTCCCTTACTGTTTGTTGTTGAAGCAAAGTCTTCCGAACCGGGTTGCTTTTCCGGCTCTTTATTTTCGAGGTTTTTAACCGCGTTTGCAAGCATAAGCTTGATGCGGTTTTCCTGATTGATTTTAGTCGCGCCGGGGTCGTAATCGATCGCCACGATGTTCGCGCCCGGGTTAAGGTCCTTTACAAGACGCATCATGCCTTTGCCCACGATATGGTTCGGAAGGCACCCGAAGGGCTGTGTGCAAACGATATTCGGAACGCCCGAATCGATAAGCTCGAGCATTTCGGCAGTCAGAAGCCAGCCTTCTCCCATCTTAACGCCGGGGCTGAGGCAGCTTCTAACAAGGCTTTTAAGATGGCCAAAAGTGCTGGGCGAGCGGAACTTTGGCTGCGTTTTAACGGCGGCTATAAGTTCATTCTGCCTTTTTTCAAGATATGTTTTAAGCTGCTGCCATAGAATTGCCTTGGCGCGGGAAAAGCCGTAATAGCTGCTGTCGTTTATAGGGTTATCGGCCATGTACAGCACAAAATCCAACAGCCCGGGAACCGTTACCTCAACGCCTTCGCTTTGCAGAAAGGCTTCAAGGTTGTTGTTTCCAAGCGGTGCATACTTTATGTAAATCTCGCCGACAATACCGACCTGCACGCATTTTCTCCTGCTCTGCGCAATGTCCGCGAAATCTTTAGCCATCTCACGAAGGTTCAGGTTTACTTTCGAAGTCCAGTAAAAATCGCGGAAAGAGACATTTTTGAGCAGCCGGTCGTACCATTTCTGAATTAGAGCGTCGGTTTCGCCGGGATTAAGCTCATATGGGCGAGTCTGATTTGACAGCAGCATCAGCATGTCCCCGTAAAGAATCGCGTTTACAAACTGCATCATCATTGGAACAGTCAGCTTGAAACCGGGGTTCTTCTCCATATTCGAGATTGAGAACGAAACGACGGGGATATCTTCAAGCCCGTGCCTTTTTAGAGCGCGTCTCAGAAGAAAAATGTAATTTGAGGCGCGGCAGCCTCCACCGGTCTGCGACATAAATAAAGCAATTTTTTCTTTATCATACTTTCCGCTTTTAACGGCGTCAATTAGCTGGCCGATTACGAGAAGAGCGGGGTAGCAGGTGTCGTTGTGCACGCTCTGAAGACCTTCGTTCACGATCTGAGGATGGTTGGTTTTAAGAAGCTCCACTTTATAGCCGTGCTTAGTAAGGATTTTCTGCATAAAGGAGAAATGAATCGGCAGCATCATCGGCATCAGGATAAGATAATCCTGCTTCATCTGCTTTGTAAAAAGCAGGCGGCCGTTTTTATCAAATTTTTTATCCATAATTTATCTCGCCTTATCCGTTTCCATTGCGGCTTTTAGGCTGCGCAAGCGTATTTTTGTGGCGCCCAGATTATTTATTTCGTCGATTTTTATCTGAGTGTAGAATTTGCCTCCGGATTCGAGAATTTCGCGAACCTCGTCGGATGTTATTGCGTCGATTCCACAGCCGAAGGAGATAAGCTGCACAAGCTGCATATCCGGCCTCGTTTTTACATATTCGGCAGCGTTATAAAGGCGCGTGTGGTAGGTCCACTGGTTTAAGACCCTTGCTTTTTTATGCACTGCCAGGTCGCTGACGCAGTCCTCTGAAAGCACGGGGAAGCCGAGAGACGCTATGAGGCGGTCTATTCCGTGATTGATTTCGGGGTCGACATGATAGGGGCGGCCCGCAAGAACAATCATGTTCATTGAATGCTCCAGCGCAAATTCAATCGATTTTCTGCCGAACTCGCGGATTTTTTCGCGGTACGCGGCATATTCAAGATACGCTTTGTCGATCGCGCGCCTTACGTCAAAGGGCTTAAGGCAAAATTCAAGATGGAAAAAGCGCATGGCCTTCTGCGTAAATGTTTTTCTTATATGAGGCGCGAAATACGGAAATAAAAACCGGATTTCCGACAGGGAGTACATATTGGCCTTTAAAAGCTCGGGGTAGTAGGCGACGACCGGGCAGTTATAATTATTGTCGGCGTCGCATTCCTTAAAGTTATAAGTCATGCAGGGGTAAAAAATAGTTTCAACGCCCGACTCGACAAGCTCCTCTATATGACCGTGCATAAGCTTCGCAGGATAGCAGACCGTGTCGGAGGGAATGCTGTACTGCCCTTTTATGTATGTTTCGTGAGTGGATATACCGGACCGGACGACCTCGAAGCCTAGCTCGGTCAAAAGTGTGTGCCAAAACGGAAGATTTTCAAACATATTGAGCCCCATCGGCAGCCCTATTTTACCAAGGCGGCCCGGCACGGGTTTGTATCCGGCCAGGAGCTTTAGCTTAAAATCGTACGCATTCGGCAGTTCGTCTGAGCTTTTGCCGCCGAGCGGACGCTCGCAGCGGTTGCCTGAAATAAATTTACCGGCGTGGCTGAACGTATTGACCGTCAGCTTGCAGCGGTTAGGGCAAAGCCCGCAGGAGGTGGGCTTTGATTTATGTGAAAAACCGGCGAGCCCTTCGGGCGATAAAACTCCGCTTTTTTCAAGTTTTAGCGAGAAGGCATACATTGCGGCCCCGTAAGCGCCCATAAGGCCCGCAATCGCGGGGCGGGTCACCTGTTTCCCGGTCTCAAGCTCGAAGCTGCGCAAAACGGCGTCGTTCATAAAGGTGCCGCCCTGCACGACGATGTTTTTCCCGAGCTCATCAGTGCTCTTGGCCCGGATGACCTTATAGATGGCGTTTTTGATTACGCTGACCGCGATTCCGGCGGAGATGTCTTCAATGGTCGAGCCGTCCTTCTGAGCCTGCTTGACCGAGGAATTCATAAACACGGTGCACCTTGAGCCAAGGTTGACTGGGTGCTTCGCGAACAGGGAAAGCTTTGCGAAATCCTCTACCGAATAGCCCAGCGACCCGGCGAGCGTCTCGATGAACGACCCACAGCCCGAGGAGCAGGCTTCGTTGAGCATAATCGAATCAACGGCGCCGTTTCTTATATGGAAGCACTTGATGTCCTGCCCGCCGATATCAAGAATAAAGTCGACATTTGGGTTAAAATGCTTCGCGGCAAAAAAGTGCGCGACAGTCTCGACTATTCCCGAGTCAAGGCAGAACGCGTTCCTTATTAGCTCTTCGCCGTAACCCGTCGATGCGGAACCGCGGATTTTAACGCGGCCCTTCGAGAGCTCGTATATTTCCGACAGCGCGTACTTTACGATTTTTATCGGTTCGCCAAGGTTCGCGCCGTAGTAGCTGTAGAGTATTTTGCCGTCGGGCGTTATAAGCGCCAACTTAGTCGTGGTCGAGCCCGCGTCAACTCCGAGATAAGCGTCGCCTGTGTAAGTTTCGAGGTCCTCGCGCTCAGCGTCGACTTTGTTGTGGCGTTCAACAAATTCGTCGTAAGCTTCCCGCGACTCGAACAAAACGGGCAGGGAGCCGATTGTATTCTGGCTTGTCTGCGCTTTTTTAAGACTTTCAAGCAGACTGTCATATGTAAGCGAATCCTTTTCATATGCGCAGAGCGCGGCTCCTATAGCGATATAATAGCGGGCGTCCTCGGGGAACACCGCATTCTCAGGCGAGAGCTTAAGCGTTTCGACAAAGCGTTCGCGCAGACCCATCTGAAAAGACAGCGGCCCGCCCAGAAAAGCAACGCGCCCCGCTATGCGGCGGCCCTGTGCGAGACCCGCGATCGTCTGGTTGACTATAGCCTGGTAGATACTTGCGGCAATGTCTTCCTTCCGCGCCCCCTGGTTCAACAGCGGCTGTATGTCGGATTTCGCAAAGACTCCGCAGCGTGACGCGATATTGTATATTTTTTCATGCTTAAAGCTGAGCGAGTCAAGCTCCTCGATTGAAAGCGACATTAAAGACGCCATTTGGTCGATAAAAGCCCCGGTGCCTCCGGCGCAGGTTCCGTTCATGCGCTCTTCAAAGCCGCCCGTAAGGAATATTATTTTGGCGTCCTCGCCGCCAAGCTCCACAACAACGTCTATGCCGTCCAAAAAGGTCTCGATGGCAGTCTGAGCGGCGTAAACTTCCTGTACAAACGAAAGCCCCGCTGATCTCGCAACGCCGAGACCTGCGGAACCGGTTACCGCTACACGGAATTCTTTTCCGGAAAGCATAGGAGCGAGCTCTTCTATAAGCTCCGTGGTCTTTTGCCTGACCTTTGAGAAATGCCTGCCGTAATATTTATATATAATGTTGTTATTCTCGTCAAGCAGAGCAAGCTTAACGGTTGTTGAACCAATATCAATGCCCAGAGACATAAATCTCATATAAAACCACCGTACACCGAATTCATTAATCTACATGATATACGAAAAGAATAAAAGTTTCAATCCCAAATAATTGTATGGTTCGGGTTAAAAAAGATAGTATAATATATAATAAAAACCTCAAGCCGCAAGAAAACAGGGCATTTTTGCATCAGGGCCGAACGAAAGGAATGGTCGTCTTTGGACAGGAAACCGGTTAAGGGTAAATGCGTTTTTATAATACGCAGGCTTATAAAGCGTTATTTCAGAGACGCTGTTTCAAAGACGGGAGCGGAGCTTGCATATTTTTTTCTGTTTTCGTTTTTTCCGCTGCTTATATTCGCGAACCTTCTGATTGCGACGTTCGACATCAGGTTTGAAAACATCGAGGGCTTTCTCAAGATGGTGCCGCCGGACGTAAGGACGATCGCAAACGAATATTTCGGCTATATAGGCAGATTTGAAAGCAAAACCCTGCTTTATATGGGGCTTGTTTTGACCCTTTATTTCTTCTCCCGTGCTGTAGATTCTCTTATAAACGCAGTAAACAACGCTTACAGGGCTCGCAAGAAAAGGCCCGGAATCAGAAATGTTATTTTTTCTCTGGGGTTTACCGCGGTGTTTATGGTATCCTTCGGGGTCATGTTTTTCATTATGATAACCGGAAAGAACGTGCTTCTTGCGATTGTGGACTGGGTCAGAATACCGATTCTGACAGAGGACTTTATTTATCTTTGGAACGGGCTTAGATACTTAATTGCAGCGGTCTATTCCTTTTTTCTGCTGGTCTTTATATACTGCGTTTTCCCGAATAAAAAGGTCACATTCCGCTCGGCGGTGCCGGGAGCCCTGTTCGCCATGCTGTCCTGGGTGCTGATTTCTTCGGGCTTTTCATTCTATGTGCAGAACATGGGGCGCTATTCCGCGCTTTACGGGTCTATCGGCGCTGTTATGGTGCTGATGCTTTGGCTTTACCTGACCGGAGTGGTGCTTGTTATGGGAGCGGAGCTTAACGATATTATCACGACTTTTAACGAGGAATGCGAATCGGAGTTTAACAATAAAAACCTGTAATTCCGAAAAAGGAAATATCCCCCGTCCCGAAGCTTTTTCCGCGGGCGGGGGATATTCTTTATATTCTCCGTCAGTAAAGCTTAAACAGCATCGATGCGATTTCGGAGCGCTTGATATTGCTTAAGGGGAGTATGGAACCGTCGGGATAGCCTGCGACAATACCGAGGGAATTGAGGTTTTCGATATACGGTTTTGCCCATGGAGCTATATCCGAAGCATCCTTAAATGAATTATCGATATGCTGGCATCCCTGCGGCAGTGTGCGCCCGAGTATGGTCATGGTCTCCATTCTTGTTATTTTTGCCGTCGGCGCAAAATATGTTTTGCCGTTATTCGTTTTGCCGAGTATGATGCCGTTTGAGTAAGCGGCTTTTACATAGGGAAGCGCCCAGTCGGGAATCTGGCCCAGGTCGGCGAACGGAAGCGTTATGTCGGAGCTTTTTTCGATGTCCAAGCCCAAATATTTCGCGATAAAAACGGCCATTTCAAGCCTTGTGGTATTGCGCTCGGGCGAGTAGCAGTATTTTTCGCCCTTAAGCTCGCCGGTGGCGATTTTTTTGTCCGCCAGGAAGTCTACGTACGGGGAGGACCAGTGCCCGGTCATATCAGCGAAAGTGGATGCTTTTTCGCTTAATTTGAAGGAGACGGAAGCCCGCGAATAGTTGCCGGATATATCGGACGCCGTTATTGTTATGCGGTGCATGCCGGCTGAAAGCTCCGGCACATCGGCGCTTATTCCGCCCGTCGCCAGATCTAAGCTGAATTTTATATCGGCTCCGTCGAGCTTTACCGAAATTGCAAGGCTTTTTAGGGCTGCCCCGCCCGCGTCCTTTACTGAAGCGGCCAGGGTCGAGGTATTGTCTCCCGAACCCGGGAAAGAGGTTATTTCAACTACCGGGGCGGCGGTGTCCGTAAAGGCCGCGCCGAAGCTTGCCAGGGCGTGGTCAAAATACAAAGCGCCGGAAGGTTTGCCGCCGTCCGCCAGGGTGAACGAGAAACCTGAAAGCGCAGCGCTGCCAGACGGCAGAGTGAACGAAAGCTGCTTATAGCCTGTAAAATCCATGATATAACTGTTCTTCGGGGGCAGAGGCTTGCCAGAGGAGTCCACCGTATTAAGCGACAGTACATTTGAGGAACCGTCACCGCAAACCCAGAGGCTTACGTTGCCGGGACCGCCCGGAAGCGCAACCGTTCCCGCGGCAGGCACGATGCTTATGCTCTTTGTGCCTTCGGACGCCGCAAAGTTATAGCTGAGCGACAAGGCCCCTGTGCCGTATTTGACAAGCGAATAACCGGTTGCGGTTGAAACTGCGGCGACCCCTGCGGGCGTGCCGGCGGCTGCAGCCCAGCGGCCGGCGTTGGAGTTAAAGTTGTCTATCAGTTCGGGCGCTTTGCCGACAGATACGGGAAGTGAGACGCTGATTCCGCTTTTATAGGATACGGTGATGGTGCCCGTTGACCCCATAGCGTCGGTCGCCGTAAATTTGCCCGCAGCGTCTATGCTGCCTATACCGCCGTCGGCCTTAAAGGTAAAAAGGCTGTCGTCGCATATCAGCCTGCGCCGGTTCAAATACGCAAAAACGTCGATATCAACCGCGTCTCCGGGATTTAAGGACAGGGAAGTGAGGTTTGCCGTTTCACCGCTTTTATGAAGTGTTAAAACGTCCGCGCTGTCATATATATGAACTTTCGCGGTGCCGGAGATACCGTCGGAAGTGCGAGCGGTAATTTCGCCTTCCGCTGCGCTGCTCTGCGAATAAAAGCGCCCGTTTTCAACCCTGCCTAGTTCCTGCGGTACGTCGTACTCTATATTGTCCGGCGTGTTGACGGGAAAATAGGCCGAGTCGACCGCTTTGATGCTTATAGCTTCGGAAGCTCCCGCGAGCATTGCCATATCGTAAGGATAAATGTAAAGCTTCGCCAATTGTCCGGTAGGCTCCGCGTTATTGACAAGCATCAGATAATTGGCGCATTTGCGAAGCGTGCCGTCAGACGGTGAATTCGCCGTGGAAAGATTGGTATCGCCCGGATAAACAACTCCCAGGGTGGTCGAGCCGCCGCCGTCTAAGTTCATTGCGTATACGCAGCCGAGGCTTAACATGTGCGAAGCCAGATCCTGCTGGGAAATACCGGCTGAATAGCCTGTCTGCCTGCCGTCCACGGCAAAAAGGATAACGGAGCCGTCGCTCTTTATCCCGACGGCGGTATGGGGAAATACGTCGTTTTCGAGCCCGCCTGTTACCTGACCGTCCTGAACGAGAATCTTTCCGCCGCCGATGCCGTATTTAATGTCGTTCCATCTGGCGTCATCAGTCGGGTTGATGCTAAGCTTAACCGAAGCGCCGGGCTTCAGCGCTTTAAGCTGTGCAACACGCTCCGCAGGCCCGGTTGAGTCAACAGTTAGAATCATTTGTCCCGCCGCAATCGGGGTTGATACGGAGGTTTCCGCGACGCTGACAACGGAAAGCATCATGGTATCGCCGATTTTAACAGGCTTGTCCTCCTGCTTTTGAAGGACAACGTTAACACCTTTTGACGAAATATGAGTCTGCGCCGAGAAATCCTCGTTAAAGAGGTAGACTCCGGCCTTTGTGCGGGCCTTATTAAAATACATAACGGGAATTGAAACCTGTGTCGATTCATCGTAAACGCTCATGGAAAGGTGCGGCGTGCCGATGATTGCCGAGCCGTCCTCCATAAAGCCGGCCGCATTCTGCCATGCGTCGGAAGAACGCAGTACGCCGTCTGTTACGGAAAGTCCGACAGGTATGCCGGTTTCAAGCATAAAAAAATCGCCGTTTATACCGCCGACTACTGTTTTGCCAGTGCTGTCTTTTATGTAAGATGCAACGGTATTTATGTTTGACCGCCCGTATAGCTTTGAACCGTATGCGACAACCGGCGTAACGGCCCCGCCCGGGCTGTATTGCAGAAAGAAGGCGTTTTCCAGTCCGTTTTGAGGGTGATAGGCGGTTGAGGTTTCGAATACCGCATTGTCTGAAAGTATCAGCGAAGTGTCGTATAGAGGATCACCGAGAGTAGCATAGGCAGTTACGGAAAGCAGGAAAGATGCGGCTAAAAATGAAGAAGCGAAACGTTTGATTTTGGTAAGCGGATGCATGATTCTCTCCTTAATAAAAAAATTGCCCTGCGGTAACAGAAATATTATGTAAATCATTATAACCATTTATGGAAACTCTTTCAAGGCAGAAAATGAAGGAAATATTTTACTGTCGTTTTCTATAAAAATCGAAGAATTATGCAATATAAATTGCAATAAAAATAAAAAAAGAAAAAAGATGCAAAAACTGCATCAAAAATGATTGACAGCATAAAATAATTAGAGTATATTTTGGATAAACGATGTGGAACGGAGGATACATATGAGCGGTAAATACAATCCATACGAAAATATGCTTGAAGTCATGGAAAAAGCGGCGACGATGCTCAAGCTCGAAAAAAGAGATTACGAAGCACTGAAGTACCCCGAACGCGAATTAAAGGTGTCGATTCCGGTCGAAATGGACGACGGAACAGTAAAAGTCTTTGAAGGGTACCGTGTACAGCATTCCAGCTCCAGGGGCCCCTGCAAAGGCGGAATCAGGTACCATCAGGATGTGGATATGGACGAGGTAAAGGCCCTTGCCGCGTGGATGTCCCTTAAATGCGCGGTTGCAAACATCCCTTACGGCGGCGCCAAGGGCGGCGTTAAGGTTGACCCCTCTCAGCTCTCCGAGGCCGAGCTCAGGAGGCTCACAAGAAGGTATACGGCGGCAATACTGCCTATTATAGGCCCGGAAAAGGATATTCCCGCGCCGGACGTCAACACGAACGGTCAGATAATGGGCTGGATAATGGATACATACAGCATGATGCACGGATATACGGTTCCGGGCGTGGTTACAGGGAAACCGTTTGATATTGGCGGATCGCTGGGAAGACCGGAAGCGACCGGACGCGGCGTTATGTTTGTCACGAGAGAACTCTTGAGCCGCATGGGAATAGACCCCAAAACCGTCAGAGTAGCCGTTCAGGGTATGGGAAACGTCGGCTCGACCGCGGCACTCCTTTTAAGCCGACTTGGATTAAAGATTATAGCCGTTTCAGATGTTTCCGGAGGCTTCTATAAAGCGGAAGGTCTGAACTTTGAAGAGATTTACCAGTATGTTAAAACCCGCAGGCTGCTCAAGGATTACGAAGTTGAAGGCGCCAAGCGCATAACCAACGATGAGCTTCTTACCTGCGACTGCGATGTCCTGATTCCTGCGGCTCTTGAAAACCAGCTTAGCGCGAAAAACGCTGATAAGGTGAAAGCCAAAATAATCGTCGAGGGCGCCAACGGCCCGACTACGGCAGAAGCCGACGAGATATTTGAGAAAAAGGGAATCACCCTTGTGCCGGATATTCTCGCGAACTCCGGAGGCGTTATCGTATCATACTTCGAGTGGGTGCAGAACATCCAGTCTCTCATGTGGGACGAGGCGGAAGTGAACAGCAAGCTTGAGAGAATCATTACAAAAGCGTTTAGCGAAGTATGGGATGAAAGCAAAAATCACAACACGACCCTGAGAATGGGAGCCAACATGGTCGCCCTTCGCAGAATCGTGAAAGCGAAAAAAATCCGCGGCATATTCCCGTAATATAAAAACTTAAGGGGCTGTTTTATGCTCCGCACCACGCGAAACGGACATTGAAATGAAAAGGCCTCCTGTCGTAGGATAAAACTACGACAGGAGGTTTTTC
>JAUZPW010000119.1 GCA_030705725.1 Bacillota bacterium | reverse complement strand
CCTTATCGTAAAGCTCCACGGCGTTAGGAAACGCGTCGCGGTTTATCATTCGGTGGACGTAGCTGTAGGTCATAAAGATAACCTCGATAAAGGATTGTTTTTTTGCTGTTACGCTTAGTTTATCCCGCAAAGTCTCAAGAAGCTCTGCATAAAGCTCCTTCCAGCCCGGCAGCATAACCACGGGCGCTATAATCAGGCCTGTTTTGTACCCCGCCTCGCAAAGCCTGTTCACAGCTTCGATTCGCGAGAGCAGCGGCGATGTGCCGAACTCTATCTTCTTGATTATTTCTTCGGGGTTTACGCTCATTCTTACTATAATCCTGCCGTTATGTGAAAGCGGCAGCAATGGTTCAATCATATTGAACTTTGTCGGAAAGGTCAAAAACCCTTTTTTCTCCTTTCCGAACTGCTCAATAGTCCATAAAAGGTTTCCCGTCACCTCGTTTTCCAGCACCAGATCGCTGTTGCTTCCGATTTCAAAGGTCAGATCGCGGCCGCATTTATTTGCGGTCTTTATTATTTTTGAAAGCATTTCTTCACGGTTTACAAAAATCCTTAGATAAGCGCATTTATTATAGCTGCACACAAGATAGCAGTAAAGGCACATGGCGGAGCAGCCCGACGAGGTGTACGGGACGAGATAATCGGAGGTTTTATGGTTTTCCGTGTATTTGTGCGTTTTCCGAACCGCTACGACGATAGCCTGCTTCATATTTGCAAACTCGCTGTTCGGCTTTTGCTGCATCTCCGTTATATTGTTGTGATTTTCAATTTGGATCCAGGGAAGCGTGGCATATTTTTCCTTAAGCAGCTTCCCAAGCTCGTATTTAAGCGCCGCTTTCTCGTAATAAACCATTTTCGGTTCACGTATCATAATTTGTCACCTGCTTTAAGATTAATAACTAACCCGGTTAGTTATTTTTTCATTTGCAGGCTTCTTTATACCAAAGCCCATGCTAATGGCGTCCGGCGCGTTTTTTTCCCGGATCTGACAAAAGCGGACTTAAACCTGTAAAATTCATTCTCTTCAAAACGCTTGACAAATAAAACTCATTAATTATAATTAGTTTGACAATCTAATTAAATTTGGAGCGTGCCGGATATATGAATCAGTTTGAAAAAGAGCTGAACGAAGTTTTGGTTGACACCTTCGGTTTGATAATCAAGGCTGAAGAGCTGGCGATCAAAAAAACCGGCCGAATCAATCTTTCAATAAGCGAAATGCATCTGGTCGAAGCCGTCGGAAAACAAAAAGGCGGCAGAACGGTAAGCGCGATAGCCGAAGACCTCGGGGTCACGCTGCCGTCCGTAACCATAGCAATAAACAGGCTCTGCAAAAAAGGGTACGTCGAAAAGTCCAAAAGCGGCGACGACGGCCGCGTAGTAATTGTTTCGCTTACAAGGTCCGGGCATAAAATCGATCTCGTTCATAAATTTTTTCATCGGCAAATGCTTAACAATTTAAGCTGCGGTATGACACCGGAAGAAAAATCGGTACTGCTCAAGGGAATCACCCGCCTGAACCGGTTTTTCAGGGAAAAAACCGCAGGCATGGAGGCAAAATGAGCTTTACGATTATAGGTACGGGAAGAAGCGTTCCGCCGCTTGCCGTAAAAAACAGCGACCTTTCAAAAATTGTCGAAACAAGCGACGAATGGATAACCTCAAGAACCGGAATAAAAGAACGCCGAGTGCTTTCAGGCGAAACGCTGCTTGATATTTCGGAAAAAGCGGCGCTCGCGGCGCTTAAAAATTCCGGGACAGACGCAAAAGAGCTTGACTTAATTCTATGCACGACCCTTCAGGGCGATTATATTACTCCGTCTTTAGCCTGCATGGTTATGGAGCGCTTGGGAGCCGAATGCCCCGCGTTCGACATTAACGCCGCCTGCTCGGGATTTATATATGCTCTTGATCTGGCGTCGTCATATTTTGAAACGAAAAGAGCAAAAAAAATACTTATTGTTTCAGCCGAGCATTTATCAAAGTTTCTTGACTGGAGCGACCGCCGCACCTGCGTGCTGTTCGGCGACGGAGCGGGAGCGGCCGTGCTGAAAGCCGGAGAGAGCCTTCTCGCTTTAAGCCTAAGGGCTAAAGGCAATTACAGCGTTCTCAACATTCCGTCAAACGTCCCGCCTACACCCTTCGACGTTTCAGGCGGGTATCAGAAGAAGCAGTTTCTGACGATGAACGGTCAGGAGATATATAAATTCGCCGTCACAACAGTAGCCGAGGACGTCATTTCAGCTACAAAAAAAGCCGGAATAACGGCTGACGATATAGACTATTTCCTGCTGCATCAGGCAAACGGAAGAATAATTGATGCGGTCAGGCAGCGTATGAACCAGCCTGAAAGCAAATTCCCGGTTAACCTGATGAACTACGGAAATACCTCGTCCGCAACCGTCCCGATACTTCTCGACGAATTAAATTCCGAAAACAGGTTCAAAAAGGGCGATTTAATTTTTATGAGCGCGTTCGGCGCCGGGCTTACCTCCGGCGTCTGCATAATAAAATGGGGCTATTAAATTTTTTGGAGGACAATAAAATGACATTTGAAAAAATTAAGGATCTTTTAGCTCAGCATAAGGATATCGAGCCTTCGGCAATTAAGCTTGAAAGCACCTTTTCAGAGCTTGGCTTTGACTCCCTTGATACAGTGGAGCTTATTATGGAGCTCGAAGAAGAATTCGGTGTAACCCTCGAAATGAACGAAAACATCAAAACCGTCGGAGACGTTGTAAGACTCATTGATGAAGGTAAATAAGGCGGAAAAATGATCAGAACTCCTTTATGTGATTTGCTCGGAATAGAATATCCGATTTTACAGGGCGGTATGGCCTGGGTCGCCGACGCCTCCCTCGCCTCCGCAGTTTCAAACGCCGGAGGTCTCGGCCTTATTGCCGCCGGGAACGCGCCCGGCGCGTGGGTTAGGGAAGAAATAAAAAAAGCGAAAACTATGACCGATAAGCCCTTCGGCGTAAATATAATGCTTCTCAGCCCGTTTGCCGATGAAGTCGCACAGGCTGTAATCGATGAAAAAATTACTGTAGTAACAACCGGCGCGGGGAACCCGTCAAAATATATGAAGGACTGGTTAAAAGCGGGCATTAAAGTCATACCAGTCGTGCCATCGACCGCGATGGCAAAGCTTGTCGAGCGCGCGGGCGCTTCGGCGGTTATTGCCGAGGGCGGCGAATCCGGAGGGCATGTCGGAGATCTAACGACCATTGTCCTGGTGCCTCAGGTGTGCGACGCCGTTACCCTGCCGGTTATCGCTGCGGGCGGCATCGCCGACGGCAGAGGCGTCGCGGCTGCCTTGATATTGGGTGCCGTGGGAGTGCAGGTCGGAACAAGGTTCCTGGTAGCCTCCGAATGCACCATCCATCAAAACTATAAAAACAAGATCCTTAAGGCAAAGGATATTGATACGATCGTTACAGGAAAAAGACTGGGTCATCCCGTTCGCAGCCTTAAAACCGGCTTCTCGAGGGAATATTTCCAGAAAGAGTATGACTCAGGGATATCTGATGAGGAACTCGAGTCGTTCGGAGTCGGAGCGCTGAGAAAAGCGGTAAAAGAAGGCGACGAGAAAAACGGCTGTTTTTTATCCGGGCAGATCGCCTCTATGGTTAAAAAAGAGCAGCCTGCGGCAGAGATCGTCGAAGAAATGTTCACGGGAGCTGAAATCGTGTTGGGCGGTGCCTGCAAATGGGTAAAATAGCTTTTCTATTTTCCGGACAGGGAGCCCAGTACAGCGGAATGGGAAAAGAACTCTACGAAAGCAACCCCGCAGCCCGCGCCGTTTTTACGGAAGCCGAAAGGCAGAGGCCCGGGACCATAAACCAATGCTTTTACGGCACAAAGGAAGAACTTTCGCAGACAATAAACACTCAGCCCTGCCTTTTCGCGGTGGATCTCGCGTGCGCCGCTGCTCTTGATGACGCTGGAATAAAAGCAGAAGGCGCAGCCGGGTTTTCGCTGGGCGAGGTTGCCGCTTTGGCTTACTGCTCCATGCTGACCTTTGAGGAGGGCTTTAAGCTCGTCCAAAAAAGAGCGGAGGTAATGGATGCATGCGCCCGGAAGTATAAAGGCATCATGGCGGCCGTTCTTAAGCTTCCCGACGCGGTTACCGAAAATCTTTGCAAAGAAGCGGGCGCGTGGCCGGTAAATTACAACTGCCCCGGCCAGCTTGTGGCGGCGGGTACCGTCGAGGCTGTCGACAGGCTTTCCGAGCTTGTCACGCAAAAGGGCGGCAGAGTGATGAAGCTTCCGGTAAGCGGCGCGTTTCATTCTCCCTTTATGAAGGAAGCTTCCGCGGCGCTTTTGTCTTATATATCCGAATTAGATCTTAAGCAAAGCAGAATTCCCCTTTACTCGAACGTAACCGCCCTTCCTTACGAAAAAAACGCCGGCGGACTCCTCTCGAAGCAGGCGTCAAGCCCCGTTTTGTGGCGGGAAACCATTTGGAACATGATTTCGGACGGATTCGATACCTTCGTGGAAGTAGGCGCCGGAAAGACGCTCTCGGGGCTCGTCCGAAGAATTTCGGAGAAAGTTTCGGTCTATAACGTGGAGAATCCCGCGGATCTTAATGCTGTAAAGCAAGCTCTGATTGGAGGATAACATGCTTAATGGAAAAGTAGCGGTAATAACGGGCGGTTCGCGCGGCATAGGCCGTGCAATCGCGTTATCGATGGCGGAATGCGGAGCGTCCGTCGCCGTTATATACGCGGGCCGCAGCGACCTGGCGGAAGAAACCTGCAAAAAGGCGGAGGCCTTCGGTGTACACGCCTTAAGCTATCAATGCGACGTCTCAGATTTTGAAAAGTCAAAGGGAACGATTAAAAAAATAATCGAGGATTTCGGCGGAATCGACATTCTCGTCAATAACGCGGGAATAACGAAAGATAGACTGATCCTCCAGATGACGGAGCAGGATTTCGATGCCGTTTTGAACGTCGGCCTAAAAGGCGCTTTTAACATGATAAAGCATACTTACGGTCATTTCATGAAAAAACGCTCCGGACGGATAATTAATATTTCGTCCGTCGCCGGGATAATGGGAAACGCCGGTCAGGCGAACTATTCGTCGGCAAAAGCCGGACTGATAGGTCTTACCAAAACGACCGCGAAAGAGCTCGCGTCCCGGGATATTACCTGCAACGCGATAGCGCCCGGCTTTATCGAAACTGATATGACGGACGCACTTTCCGGCGCCGTTAAAGATCAGGCCGTGAATCAAATACCCTTGAAGCGCATGGGCACTCCTGAAGAAGTCGCGGCTCTGGCGGTGTTTCTGGCATCTGAAAACGCGCGGTATATTACGGGTGAAGTAATAAAAATCGACGGCGGGCTTTGCATATAATCAAACCTATTGGAAGGAGTTCATATGGCGGACTGGAAAAATTCAGGTTTCAAAATAGGTGATCTTGTCATAAAAGCTCCTATAGTTCAGGGCGGCATGGGGGTAGGCATCTCCCTCAGCTCTCTGGCGTCGG
>JAUZPW010000118.1 GCA_030705725.1 Bacillota bacterium | reverse complement strand
CAGCACGAGCGTGAGCCATAAATTTGTTCCTTTGGGAACGTCGGTCAGTCCTCTTGCGCCGCCGGTCACGTCCGGGAGGTTTTCGATTATAAGCTTAACAACTTCGCCGATGCCGAGAGTTGCGATAACGAAATAATCGCCCTTAAGCTTCAGCGTCGGGTAACCGATGAGCAGCCCGATCGCGGTCGCAGCAATTATTCCAAAAGGAAGACCGACCCAGAATGGAAGGGAAAAGGTTTTCGTTATCATTGCGGAGACGTAGGCCCCGATGGCCATAAAACCGGCGTGCCCCATCGAGAAAAGGCCCGTAAAGCCAAGAAGGATAGATACGCCCAAAATTGCAATAAGGTATATCCCGGTGAGAGTTGCAACACCCATCCAATAAACGTTCACATCAAATCCCCCTATGCTTTTTCTTCGGTGACTTTTCCCATCAACCCGCTGGGCCGGATTAAAAGGACAACCACTAAAAGTCCGAATGAAAAAATGTCCCTGAGAGAGGATGATACGTACGCGGATATCATCGTTTCACCGATCCCGAGGATCAGAGCGCCGCACATTGCGCCGGGAACACTGCCGAGCCCGCCGAAGACCGCGCTTATAAACGCTTTCGTGGTCAGAGAGCCGATCGACGGATAAGCGGTATATTTAAGCCCGAGAAATGAGCCGGATAAACCGGCGAGAGTTCCCGCTATTACAAACACGATTAGGATAAGAGCGTTGACGTTCACGCCCATCAGAGAAGTCGCGGTCAGATCAAACGCGGCTCCGCGGATCGCAAGCCCGACCTTTGTTTTCTGAATTATAAGCTGAACAGCAATAAGTGTAATAATGCTGGATATAAGAATGACAATATCAACCAATCCGAGATTTATGCCGAGAAAAGTAATGGGTTGGCTCGAAAATTGCGTCGGAAACGCCTTAAACCGGCCGTCAATCATGACAACAATCAGATTTTCGCCAATAATCGACACGCCGAGTCCGGCGATAAGCAGGTAAATACGCTTGGACTTTTTGTTAAGCAGCGGCTGATACGTTGTTTTTTCTATAAAGACCGAAATTAAACTTCCGACCAGGATCGAACATAAAGTCGCCAGGATGATATTATCCGTAGCAAGCCTCAAATAATAATAAGCGGCATATGCACCTACCATTATCGCGACGCTATGTGCAAAGTTCGTGAAATTCAACAGGCTGTAAATTAAGGAATACCCTACTGCCATCAGTGCGTAAACACTTCCGATTGACAGCCCTGTAATCAGCTGTTGGAAGAACAAAGTAAACGACTCCTTTATAAAGACTTTCTTGACGTGTCGTTATATTTATTGCAGTGCAGCAGTTTTATTTCTGCCGCACTGCAATCTGCGCTTTGATAACCTATACTGCTATTAATACTGCACGGTAAATTTCTCTATCGAAGTAAACTTATCAGCGTCTACACGGAAAATGTTGGCGCTTCTGATAGGATTGTGAGTATCGGGCATCATTGTGATTTTGCCTGTTAAGCCTTGGATATCGGTTGTTTTCTCCATGGCGTCCCTGATTGCCACAGGATCGGTGGAATTGGCCTTTTCGATGGCGGCTTTGAGGAATACAAACGCGTCGTAAGCAAAATAGGCGTTCGATCCGGCCTGGTCAGGCTCTTCGTTGTTGTTTTTGCTGCGGTACCAGGTTTTGAAATCGTTAAGGGACGGGTCGCTTCCGTCGATCGGGGCGACAAACATAGAGCCCTTGATCGCGTCGCCGGCAACGGAGAACAGGTCGTTCGCCATCCAGCAGTCGGGCCCTAAAAATTGCTGGGTAATGCCGAGGCTTCTCGCCTGCTTTGTGGCAAGACCGAGCTCTTTATATTCCAAGGGCAGGAACAAAGCGTCCGGGCTGCTCTCTTTGATTTTTTCAAGCTGTGCGCGGAAATCAACGTCGCCCGTTTTATAAGCTTCCTTATCGGTAATGGAGCCTCCGGCCTTAGTAAAAGAATCCGTAAAGTTCTGGGTTATGCCGGTCGAATAGTCGCTGCTGACCTGATAAAGGATCGCTACTTTTTTAATGTTAAGCTTTTCATATGCATATTTAGCCATGATATCCCCAAGCTGCGGGTCGGCAAGGCAGACACGGAAAGTAAAGGGTCTGACTTTCCCGCCGTCTGCGACAGTTACTTTGGAGTTAGTAGCCGTAGTAGCAACGTTCGGAACTTTGAGCTCGTCGCAGACACTGCTTAACGCGAGGGTCGGGCCGGAGGCGTTGCAGCCGATGATGGCAGACACGCCGTCGTTCTGAATCGCCTTTTTCGCCGCGTTTGTGGTTTCGACGTTGTCGTTTCTGTTATCGTATGTTTTAAGCTCAACCTGCTTCCCGATGATGCCGCCTTCCTGATTCTGCTTTTCAACAAGCATTTTTAGAGTGTTGACCTCGGGAATTCCGAAAGCCGACGCTTCGCCGGTGAGAGGCCCTATGTAGGCGATTACGATTTTGCTGCTCGCGGCGCTTCCGCTGCCGCTGCTTTTATCGCCGCTTTTGCCGGCGCAGGATGCCATGGTAATTATCATTATTAAAGAAATTATAACCGCTGTTAATCTTTTAAACTGTTTCATCTTTCGTTCTTACCTCTCGTATCTTTTTTAGTAAAAATTCCAGGCACTTAAGTTTTAATCATACCTGAATCCGCTGCGGTAAAAAATAAATCAAACGACAGTTTCCGAAGGATTGGTAACGCGGATAAAAATCTGTTTGCTGAACACCTCCTTTTAAGGTTAAAAATTTATCATTGACGTTTCACATTGTAACATACTGTTTCACTTTTGCTTGAGTGAATTAATTATAAATCATAAAATTTGTTCTGTAAACAATTTTTTTAATTCAATTTTGAACATTAAATATAATATTTGACATATTGACAAACATAGCGGTGTTTGCTAACATTACAATTAAGGTTAAAATTAAAATGATATTTCACAATGCGACATGCGGTTTACGAGGTGCTAAAAATTTTTCTCCCTTTTTGATAAAATAGCTGTGAAGGCTTCTGGTGAGCAGAAGCCTTTACAGCGCTTTGGAAAGCGGATAAAAAGGGTTTAAGGAGATGTTGCAGGCGGTATCCTTTCGGAGCGCGTTTAACTAAAAGGTTTGATAGGCTTATGCGCTCTATTTTAACGGCTCAATTATAATTAACAGGAGATTTTTTTAGTATGGATAACTTATTAAAGCAAATACTGGACGAACTGGACGTTAAAAAATCGGTGGAGCATATTGAGTGGCTGACAAACAACACGCCAAACCGGACTTCGGGAATGGGGCAAGACAGGAAAGCCGCGGAGTATATCTGCAAAAAAATGTCGGAGTACGGCCTTGATACCAAGCTCCTCGAATTTGATGCATATAACAGCCACCCGGGGTTCTCGATTCTGAAAGTGCTTTCTCCTGAAACAACGATATTAAACAGTCTGCCCTGCTGCCATATCGCTTCCACCCCTAAGGACGGGCTTAAGTTGGAGCTTGTTTATCTAGGCTCCGGCGGCGTAGACGATTACATAGGAAAAGACGTCAAGGGAAAAGCAGTGCTGGTTGAGGTGTCTTACGCTCCGGCAACGCCCGAGAAGGCTATGCTTGCCGCTGAGCACGGCGCTTTAGCTATGGTTTGCATGAACTGGGGAAGAGACCAGGACGTTATCTGCAACCGCGGGTTAAAGGCCGTTTGGGGCAATCCGACGCCGGAAACTTTCGACAATATACCGCAGATCGCCGGAGTGAGCATTAAGAGAAAAGACGGCGAATATCTCAAGAACCTGTGCTTATCGGGCACAAAGGTCGAGATTCAGCTGACGGTCAGCTCAACCCGCCATTGGCAGACGCTTACGGAGCCGCTCGGCATCCTTCGCGGATCGGAAGAACCGGAAAAGTTTCTGCTTGTCAGCGCGCATTTAGACGCGTGGTGCCCCGGAGTTACCTGCAACGCTACCGGAGACGGAACGATGCTTGAGCTTACCAGGGTATTCGGCAAATTCAAGAACAAAATCAAAAGAAGCATTTATTTCGCATACTGGAACGGCCATGAAATTGCGGAAGCCGCCGGCTCTACATGGTTTGAGGATTATTTCTGGCAGGATATAGACAGAAACTGCATCGGCTACATAAATATAGATTCGACGGGCATGAAGGGCGCCAAGAGCTACGGCGTTGACGCATCCCGCGAGCTGTCGGACTTCGCTCACGAGATAATAAAAAATACGCTGGATGAAGACTGCAATGTAAATTATCTTGCAAAAACCGGGGATCAGTCTTTCTTCGGTGTCGGCGTACCTTCCATAGCGGGAAGAATTTCCTATTCACCCGAGCAGGTTGCATACGATAACGGCGCTACGCTGGGCTGGTGGAACCATACCGTAGAGGATACCCTGGACAAAATGGACCCCGATAATTTAGACAAGGACAACAAAGTCGATGCCGCAGTGCTTCTGGGGCTTGTTAATGCGAATGTGCTTCCTTACGATTTTACGAAAACCTGTCAGGATATGAAAGACAAGGTCGCTATGATTAAGAAGGAATCCGGGAATCTCATCGACATCGAAATGATCGAGAACAACATCGGCAAGCTTGCCGAAAACGTATCGAAAATGAACGTGCTGAAGGTTAAGGCTGAAAAAGGAGAGCTTTCTGCCGAAAAAGTCAAAAAGCTTAACCAAACGCTGCTTCGCCTGAGCCGCCTCATAACGAATTCGTTCTATACATCCGCAGGCAAATACGATCAGGACAGCTACGGACGCACCATATTGTCGAAACCCATTCCGCTGCTTTACGAGCTGATTTCCCTCAGCAAAATGGATAAGGAATCCCTGGAGTATAAGCTGCTTTATACTAAACTTCTCAGAAACCGCAACAGGGTTTCCGATGCTGTCAACATGTCTAATGATTATGTGGAAATGTTTCTTAATATGAAATGATAATGGGGAACAAACTATGAGAATAAAAGTAATCATTCCGAACAGCGGTATGGACAGGAAAACCCTTGACGCAAGGGAGGTTATGCTGTCCGCTTTCGCGAGGAAGGATACCGTTATTTCCGTTGACTGCATCGACGGGGGGCCGGAAAGCATTGAGTCCGCTTACGACGAAGTTACGGCAGGGCCTTATATCCTTACTAAAGCGAAACAGGCGGAAGAGGATGGTTTTGACGCTATTATCGTTTACTGCGGAAGCGACCCGGCCGTAACCGCGGCGCGGGAGCTTGTAAATATTCCCGTAGTAGGGCCGGGCATGGCTTCAAAGCTTGTCGCTCTGGATCTGGGCTATCGTTTTTCGGTATTGACCGTGCTTGACAGCACCGTTGCAAGAGACACCGAAGCCGTCTATGAAAAGGGCTTCGGCGTTAACCGGCTTGCATCCGTCAGAAGCATAGGTATTCCCGTATCGAACGTAAGGGACGATATGGACGCAACTTTCAGGGCTTTATACAATGCCGGAAAAAAATGCATCGAAGAGGACGGCGCACATTGCATCGTGCTTTCCTGCCTT
>JAUZPW010000117.1 GCA_030705725.1 Bacillota bacterium | reverse complement strand
GGCAGCGTAATCGCAAGCTCGGCAACCGCCTGGCCGTGCTCTTTTTTGATAAAGCGCATTGATTGCTTTGCCATTTTGCGCCCCCTCCGAGTGAGTACCGGGCATTCCGGATGGAATGTACCGCCCGGAGCTGTTCCGGGCGGTACGCCTGAAAAAATCCGGTTTTTAGTTTACGAGGCCGTAGCGGGGATTTTATTGCCCGCGTTCGTGAAAATATCCGAGATCTTCGGGCCGAGCGCCACCAGAGCGGCGATAGCGGCAACCGCAATTAATCCCAGAATAAGTCCGTACTCGACCATGCCCTGTCCGTCTTCCTCGCTTAAAAACCCCGCCGTTTTGGAAACCAGTTTTTTCATCTTTTTACCTCCTAAAATTGATTGACATATCTTAAACTTTCCGGGCTACGCAAGAGATAAAACGAGAGCCACCATAAATCCGGCAGACATATACGGGCCAAGCGCCGTTTTTGTTTTAAGCCCTCCCTTTTTAGTAACGAACAGAGCAGAGGCGTAAACGAAGAATAAAGCCGCCGTTATAAAAAACGCGATGATCCCGTAATAATACCCCAGAAAAAGGCCGATTACCGCGCCGTATTTAATATCCCCGGCGCCCGCCCGCTGCCCCACGGCAAAGGGTGCCGTGAAAATGCCCAAGCCTGCCGCAAGTCCCGCCAGATGGCTTGAAAGCCCGGATAACGACCCCCCAAGCGAAAAAAACGCCGCAAATCCGAGAATAAGCGAAAGGAGCGTGCCGTTCGGTATCCGCCGTATCGAGTAATCGACCGCCGCGATCATAATGGCGGCGGTTGATGCGAAAATAAACTCCGCGGACTTAATGCTTATTCCGAAATAAAGGTAGGCTCCGAAAAAGAGCAGCGCGAACGCCGCGGGCCAGACAAAACCTCCGTTAAACGGAAACCCGCCTGTTTTTTCATCGCCTCTTTTTTTTATTGCTTCTGCCGTTACTTTTTTCATCAGAAGCCCCGTCAGTGAGCCCGCTGTCAAAAATGCCGCGGGTATGTAAATATTCAAACCGTATTCCGCCCCGTTTCCGAAAATAAAAAAACAGCGGTTTCGCCAACCGCCGTTTAAAAAAGCAATGCCTTACAGCAATGCCTTCCTTAGTTGCAACTGGCAGTCTTAGGCTGCGCCCTTAGACCCTTTAGCTTTGCGTCCTTACTTTTCAATAAGTTTGCCAAATATTATATTTTTCAAATAAAAATTAAAAAATACTTAGTTTTACTTACAAAATATCATTGTCTTCGATAAATGTCAACAATATTATTAAAAATTATATAAAATCTTTTATTGCGCCGCTTTTTCCCATTTTAAGCCTGTATTTTGTTGGAATTTGCCGCCCTTTTCCCCGACTTAATCCCCTCTTCGGTTTCAAAAAAACAAGGGGCCCGCCAAAGCGGGCCTCTTGTTTTTATCATGCTCCGGTTTTTTCACCGGTGCCGGTCTCTTCCTTATTATTTTCCGCCTGCTCGATTGCTTTCATGATCGCTTCCTTGACCTTAATCACTCTTTCATCCGTGTCCTTAGCAGAAGCGGTAAAGTCGACGCCGAGCTTCTCGCTTATAAGCATTCCGAAAAGCATTTCAAAAATGTTAACTGAACTGCTTCCGCCTCCCTGGCCCATGCTGACGACTGTCTTCGGCACAATGTCGATCTGCGACTTTTCAATGGCCGAGGTAAACTTGCTCATAACGTCCTGAACAACCTGGAACTGCGGGCCGCCGTATGCCTTTACCTGTTCCTCGATGGCGATGGCGCGGCCTATGCCCACTCTCGCTTCCCTCTCGGCCTCAGCCTCCGCTATGGTCTTGATTTTCGCGGCTTCCTGGAGCGACCTCTGATATTCCGCCTTGCCCTGGTTGCTCTGGATCTCAATGTTTATATCCGATTCCGTCAGAAGCCTCTGCTGCGCCGCCTTCGACTCGGCCTCCCTGAGTTCTTTTTCCTTGCCCGCGGCCTTTTGCTGCTGCGAATAGGTTTCAACTCTTTCAACGGCGATCTGCCGGTCTCTTAACTGCGCAAGTATGACCTCGATCTTGTTGTCGTTTGCCGAGGCCGACGGCGTTCCGATCAAAACCTCCTCAAGCTCGAGGTTGTAGTGCTCGAATTTCGATTTCATCTCGTTCGAGGCCATGTTCTGAATTTCGTTTCTCTCCTGAATAAGCTGTATAAGCGTCTTCGTCTGTCCGATATTTTTGAAATACGCCGAGACCATCGGGTCAAGCGTCTGGTCGACAAGCATTTTAACGTCGCCGAACCTCTGGATAACGAGCGGCGCTTTTTTATAATCAATATGCATAACGACGGACAGGGGCAAAGAGGGCTCGAAGGCATCCTTTGTTATAAGGCTGACTTCCTTTAAGTTCTCGTCGTAGTTATGCGACCCCGACTGGTTGCTTATCCATTTGAGTATGATATTCGTTGTCGGCACTCTGATTATTTTTCCGGAATAGGTGTTGAAGGCATATTTGCCCGGCATCAGCGGATCGCCCCAAACGCCCCTGAAACCCTTATCCACAAGCTCGCCGTGCTTGTAGTCGGCGCCCGTGGAATCGACGCCTCTCCCGCCTATATATGAAACAACGACGCCGACGTAGCCCACGTCGATAATCGTCTTTTCGATAAGCTCCACCGTGGCGAAGAACCTGTTTATAAAGTAAGTGCCCTCTACCAGAACCTGATACTGCCTGCCTCTGAATCCGCCGGCCTTCAGGAACTTCTCGGGGTCCTGGAAGTTGTTGTGATATGTTTCGGGATTTGCCGGATCGTCGCCGACCGCGGGTGCTATTATATCCTCCCGGTTAAGCGATAGCCCGTCGTGCACCGTGACGATGCCGACCTTGTCGTCGCTGCCCTTGATTACGATCGGGGTAAACCCCGCGCGCTCCTTAAGAAGCTCCGACATTTTAACGATTGTGGATTCTTCCGCCCGAGTGCCCATCGGTAGATAGTAAATTCTGTCCTGCGTCAGTATGATGAACTGTGCTAAGTTAAAGGCATATGTTCCCTCACGGATGATCCCCCTCTGAGGCCCCTTCTGTCCGCCATGAAGCAGGAACTCCCTCGCGTTCTGAAAGTTGCTGCCTTCGGGAACGACTCTGCCCAGCGTCTGTATCGGTTCTAGCGGTTTGCCGTCGCGTGCGAAGATGTATGCTATCTGTCCCTGCGGCACGGTGACGAGCGGGCAAATGTGCACCTTATACATGAGCGGGGTCAGAAAATGTATGCCGCCCCTTATTATCTGCGGCTGAAATCCGGCCTCGCCGTTCATCGCTATTATCTGCTCGTTCAGCGAGCCCTTTGTCGACCACCATTTTTCGATGATCGCGATCTTGTTGTTCGGGATGACCCTGAAGCCGATAAGCCATAAAAACAGGCCTATCCCCAGAACAATAAGCAAAATGTTGATGTAAAGCAATTAATTACCCCCAGTAATTTATGTCTGTTCATATTTATTTCGTCTGCCGCTTTCATATTACGCTTCCTTTTGCTTACAGTCAACGAAACTCTTTTCCCAGAAAAGGCAAATCCGCTTCGGAAATCAGGTTTGCCCCTAAAAGCAGGCCCGGCTCTTCCGCGAGCTTGTCCGACGGCATATCTGCGGCGACGGCGTGCCTCCCGTCGATCAGAACGGCCCTTCTTGAAATCCGCGGCACGAGCGCAAGGTTGTGAGTCGCCGATATAAGCGTTTTCCCGGCGTTAATGAAGCCCCGAAGGAACTCCGAAAGCCAGACCTGCGTTTTTGGGTCCAGCCCGCTCATCGGCTCGTCGAGAATAAGCACGTCCGGATTAAGCGCGATTACGCTCGCAATCGCGGTCTTCTTCTTTTCCCCTCCGCTTAAATGGTAAGGGGCCTTTCCCGCCAGGCTTTCAATGCCCAGAAGCGCAAGACAGTCTCCGACCCGCTTTTCAACTTCGGGCTCCGGAAGCCCCATCTGCCTCGGGCCGAAGGCAATTTCTTCTCTCACGCTCGGGCAGAATAGCTGCGTATCCGGGCTTTGAAAAACAAACCCGATTTTCTGGTGAAAAAGCTTTGAAAACTTTACATCCTGTAATTTTTTTCTTGAAATTTCCTCGCCGTTAAATTTATAGGCCCCGCGTTCGGGTAAAATAATCCCGTTGAGCAGCTTCAGAAGGGTGGTCTTTCCGCATCCTATCGGCCCGATAAGGGCCACCGCCTCCCCTTTTTTTATAAAGAGGTCAATGCTTTTTAACGCGCATTCGCCGTCATACGAATAGGTTACTTTGTTAAGCTCAATCATACTAAACTCTTTCCAGATAAATAAAAGAAAGTATAAGCGTGAGGTTCGCCGCCGCGTATATTGCATCCGCCGCTCCAAACCTGGGCTTTCCGTAAACGCGGTATTCTCCGGTAAATCCTCTGCACTCCATCGCGGAGCGCATCTCGTCCGCCATCTCCCCGGATTTCAGGAAGACCGTCCCCGCTACTCCGGAAAGCGAAGAATATTTGCCCTTGTTCCTGCCGACAGACCTCAGCCTGAGCGCGTAAAAAAGCCCCGAAGCGTATTCCGAAAGAATAAAAATGTGCCTTAAAGCCGTGTCCAAAATAAATATAAACATGTCCGGAATAAAAAACCTGTGAAGCGCCGCCGTCACTGAATGCCACTTTGCGGACCTCGCGAGAATACCTGCCGCCGTAACCGATAAAAACACCTTGACCGCTGTCGTAAAGCTAACGTTAAGCGCCGGAAGGAGCAGAATAAGCGCGAATAAAGAAGCTGTAAAGCTTCCCCTCAGTATACTCAAAATTTCCTGAGCCCTCATAAGGCTCAAAACGCAAAGCAGATACGCGCCGGCGGCAAGAATAAAGGCCGTGCTCCCGGAGGCCGAAATGAGCACGAGCAGAATAAAAGTGCACGCGGTTTTAAGCTCGGTGTTTACCCCGCGTTCTCTCGTGTTCGCGGTTCTTGCCCCGCCGATAATTTTTATAAGCGACATTATGCTCTTGTCTATGAAGGCGTCTTTGTCGCTTTGCGGCGTGTAATTTTCTTCCGCTTTAAGCCAGTCCGGCATAACGTCAGTCATCGGCCTTCACCGCGTTCTTTTTTAATATAAGACCGAGCAGCTTGAAGATGATAACGAGTATCGCGGCGCCCGCCGCGGCGGAAAGAATATACCCCGCTGCTCCCGAAAGCCCCGGCACGGAGTAATCGGGCATCATCGCTTTCAGGCTGAAGCCTTTGCCGATGCCTTCCGGAATATATCCGAGCATGCTTTTGATTTCCGCGCCGTCCCATTCCCCCCACGCCGTCCCGGCGGCGAGAAGCCCGAGCGGGGAAAGAAGGATAAGGGCCGCAAGCAGGCCGTAAACGGCCTTGATCTTTTGTTTTCCTCCCGCGTAGATCATGCCCGGCGAAACCTTTTTGACATACGAATAGGCGGCCGCCGTAAAAAACGCCTCGACCGCGCCCAATAACAAAAGATGCGGTATCACCATCGCCGGTATGCTGACCGAAAGCGGATAAGGGCAGTACAGCGGCCG
>JAUZPW010000116.1 GCA_030705725.1 Bacillota bacterium | reverse complement strand
TTCGCAAAAATCAGGCAAGCCGGTAATATATATTAATTATATCACAGACGCATAAGTAAATGAAATATTCTGCCACTTTTAATATGACGTCGGATGGTATAAATAAGTGCTTTGCGGGGTGACCGATAGACTTGTCAGATATGTTGCTCGAGTTTAACAGAAAGCTTAACGGATTCGTGTGGGGCCCGCCCATGCTTCTTTTTCTTTTCAGTACCGGAGTTTTTTTCACAGTAAAGACCGGCTTTTTCCAGCTTACGCATATCCCGTTCATTTTCCGTTACACTGTGGGCACGCTGCTCAGAAAGGGCGAGAAAAAGAATAAGGCTGGAAGTATCTCGCCGTTTCAGGCGGTTTCCACCGCGCTTGCCGGAACTATAGGCACAGGCAATATTGTGGGCGTTGCGACGGCGATTGTCGCGGGCGGCGAAGGGGCCGTTTTCTGGATGTGGGTCTCCGCCTTTTTCGGAATGATGGTTAAATATGCTGAGGTTGTGCTTGCCGTCCGGTTTCGTCAGACTGATAAAAACGGCATGCATTACGGCGGCCCGATGTATTACATAGAAAAGGGCCTTAAATGCAGATGGCTTGCGCGCCTGTTCGCGTTTTTCTGCATGATCGCGAGCTTCGGCATGGGCAATATGGCGCAGGCAAACTCTATTGCCTGTGCGATGCAGAATACGTTCCGGGTTCCGCCGTTAATAACGGGCGCTTTGATTATGGCTGTCGCCTCTTTCGTGATACTCGGCGGCATCCGGCGAATATCCGGGGTCGCGGAAAAGCTTGTTCCATTTATGTCTTTTATATATCTTGGCGCGGGTATTTTAATAATACTCCTGAATATTTCGGAGTTTCCGCGCGCACTGCACTCGATACTTAAAAGCGCTTTTTCGCTTAAATCGGCGGGCGGCGGAATATACGGTTATGCAATAGCAAGGTCAGCGCGCTTCGGCTTCTCCCGGGGAATTTTTTCGAATGAGGCGGGCCTCGGCTCAGCCCCGATAGCCCATGCGGCGTCCGACGCCGAAAGCGCCGTCAGGCAGGGCGCCTGGGGAATTTTCGAGGTTTTTGTCGATACTATAGTGCTTTGCTCGGTAACGGCAATAGTAATAGTAATGTCCGGGCTGGCAAACGGCGCGGGCAGCCTCGACGGAGCCGCTTTGACGTCGGCCGCTTTTTCCGTCTATCTAGGCTCCTCGGGGGGCATATTTATAACCCTCGCAATAACGGTTTTCGCGCTGACTACGCTGCTTGGCTGGTCGTACTACGGGATCGAATGCATGGCGTACCTCACGGGGAGCCGAAGCTCTCTGCATACGCTTTATAAGGCTTTTTACGCTTTCATAGCTTTGGCGGGTTCCGTAGGCACTGTGACGGCGGTTTGGGAAGTATCCGACACGCTGAACGGAATGATGGCGATACCGAACCTGATTGCCGTGATCGGGCTCAGCAAACTGGTGTTTTCGCTCACTAAAAAGGAAGTCTGAATTTACTCTTTCCCTTCCTGCTTTTCGTCTGTATAATATAGACATAGCCGGTCGGCGGAAGGGACAAAAGATGAAAAGAAAAGTCGTTGTTATTTTTGCGCTTATCTCCCTGGCGCTTTGCGCCTGCGTCAATAAAAAGCCTGCCAAAGGAACTTCTGAAAGCGCGCCGTCTCAGGGATCGACTCAAAACAGCGGGGCTCAAACATCGGACAGCGGGCCTCGTAAAATAGATTCGACAACAGAAAGCCGTATAATTTCGTCGGACGAAGGCGAAAAGCTCATATCGATAGACCTTTCACTGCCGAAGCTCGGCGACAACAACGTTGCCGGAACAAACGTCAATTCCTATTATGATAACGTTCTGCAAAAATATCTCGATTACGCCGAATACGACCTGAAACCGGCGGCGCTTGAGCAGATAAAAATCAGTGCCGAGCAAGGTTCCGTTTTTAATGAGTATTCGTTGAACTCCGATTATGCCGTAACCCTGAATACCCCGGAATATCTTTCTGTTTCGCGGGAATTTGATTATTATACCGGCGGCGCGCATCCGGGAATGGATTTAAAAGCCGAAACGTTTGATATGTCAAACGGCGGGCTTATGAATCTTTCAGACATATTTTCGGTATCAAGCGACGTATATCTGCCGATCATATACGATGAGGTTATAACCCAGATCGAGTCGCCGAACGCCAAACCGGGCAAGGCCGACCTCTTTGAAAATTATAAAGAGCTTGTAAAAAGCTCTTTTGACCCGGCGGATTTTTACTTAACCCCTGATGGGATAACGGTTTTTTATCAGCTTTACAGCATAGCCCCCTATGCCGCCGGAGCGCAGTATTACACCATACCCTACGATAAATTTGAAGGAAAGCTGAAAATAAACGCAGACGGAATGAAATGAGTATTGAAAAAAACGAATTACACCGTGTTAAAATTGAATCTTACTCCAGCGAGGGTTACGGAGTCTGCCGAATAGGTGGCTTTGTCGTTTTTGTAAAGGAAGCCGCGGCGGGCGACGAATGCGTCGTCAGGATAGTCAAGGTATTGAAAAATATGGCTTACGCCATAATTGAATCTATTATAGTCCCATCACCGGCCCGCACGGAGCGGGCCTGTTCTGTTTTTCCGAAATGCGGCGGCTGCGACTTCTGGCATATATCCTATGAAGAAGAGCTCCGCCTTAAAAAGGAACGCGTTTTGGACGCCTTGTCCCGAATCGGAGGCTTCGATATTACGCCGGAGGAGGTGTTCCCCTCCCCGAAGCTGATCTCTTACCGCAATAAAGCGCAGTATCCCGTAACGGCGCGCGACGGAAAAGCTGCTGCCGGCTTTTATAGAAAACACAGCCACGAGGTTGTTCCGGTTTCCTCCTGCCCAATCCAGAGCGACTCCGCCAATACCCTTATGAGCTCCGTCGTCGGCTGGATGGACTCAAACTCGGTTCCCGCGGAGCTTATAAAAAATATTTACGTCAGAACCTCCTCCGACGGCGGCGCCTTTCTTTGCATCGTATCGCAAAGAGAATCGCTTCCCGCGGAGGACAAGCTTGTGAAAGCGGCAAAATCGGCTTGCCGGGAGTTAAAAGGCGTCATACTTAATATAAATAAATCCTCCGGGAACGCAATTCTCGGAGATAAGGAAAGGGTGCTCTGGGGCGCCGGCCATATAGAAGATACCCTCTGCGGCCTTAACTTCCGCATATCCCCGCTTTCCTTTTTCCAGATCAACCACGATCAGGCCGAAAACCTGTTCAGCCGCGCGCTTTTATACGCCGGGCTTACAGGTGTGGAAACCGCGCTCGATCTTTACTGCGGCACGGGCACGGTAACGCTGATGCTGGCGAGAAAATGCAAAACCGCGATAGGCGTCGAAATCGTACCTGAGGCAATTAAAGACGCCAAAATGAACGCAGCGGAAAATAACATATTAAACGTGCGCTTTATCTGCAAGGATGCCGGAGAAGCCGCCGAAATGCTAATTAATGAAAATCTCAGGCCCGACTTAATAACGGTCGACCCTCCTCGCCGCGGACTGGATGAAAAATCAGTCTCGGCGATACTTCGCCTCGCGCCGAAAAGGATAGTATACATTTCCTGCGACCCAGGAACCCTTGCCCGCGACTGCCGCCTCCTTTCAGCCGGGGGCTACTCTCCCGACCGCCTCAGCATCATCGATATGTTCCCCAGAACGGCACATGTTGAGACGGTAGTTCTAATGACGAAATGCGGTTGAAAGGGAAAATAAGACGGTTTGACTTCAAGATGTTGTGGCTCTTAGGTTGAAAATTAGCAAAAATCGGGGCCGAAAAGTTCAATTTTCAGTCCGAAAAGGACAAAAATTCAAATGACATGAGGCTAATCTTCAGGAACGTATAGACAACCTACAGACTTTGCCTCTTTTATCACCTAATAAAGTATTAATTAGTATCACATTCGGAGATCGGCTCGCAATACATTTTTAGGAGATGATCTTTCATGTTTGCAAGTATTGAAGAGTTAGCTGTCAGGTCAAGAAAGAACTGGGAACACGACTGTTTGGAAATGTGCCCGGGTGTCAATCTTTACACAATCCCGGGCGCGTCGGTTTTTGTCGCCAGCAGAGTGATTGACTTTCCGCAGGGAATACATTCTCATAACGAATACGAGTTTACTATGCCGCTACATCAGAATGTTGCAGCAAAAGCCGGCCAAAAAATCGTTGTTATGGAAAAGCAGAAGCTCACCCCATTTAACTCAGGGCAGCCTCACGGCGTGGCAACGGACACGAAGGTTGACAAAATTATTGTCATTTCCTGCGACAAAAATTTCTTGGAAAAACAGGCATTAATGTGCTTTGGGCAAACCGATGTCATTTTCGAAAACGCCGGATTTGACCTCAGTAATAATCTGCGTTTTCTCATCGGTATGTTTATCGAGGAAAGCATTTCTAAAAAGTCTGGGTATCAACCAATGTCAACTAATATCGCCGGCATGATCTTAACAGAAATAATCCGGCTGTCAAAAAATAATATTGAGTCGGCTACGCCGAGCGACGGCTCGGATGACACAAGCCGTGACAATGCTAACCTCGACAGGGCCGTCGATTATTTAAAGGAACAGTATGTCACGGCCTTTTCGATTGAAGAAGCAGCCCGCGTTGCGGGACTCAGCCCATATTATTTCATACGCGCTTTTAAAGCTCATACAGGTAAAACCCCTTACAACTTTTACATAGATTTTAAAATAGGCAAGGCAAAAGAGCTCTTAATCAACAGAGATGTGAGTATAACAGATGTTGCTCTGTCCTGCGGCTATTCCAATTCAGGCCATTTCAGCACCGTCTTCAAAAGAAAAACCGGCATCTCTCCAACAGAATTCAAACGAGCGATTTGTTATGGGGGAACCAGCAAGGACTTTTAATTCGCCGCTTAAACGATGGTTTAATACAAATCCCGGGAAGCTTTACCATACAGCTTCCCGGGATTTGTATTATCAGGCAGCGGAACGCGTTTCGATAGTAATATTTTTACCTGACCGCAACCACAGAAAAAAAATGCAATCTTTGAAAAGAATCGGTGTTTAAAGTCTGCTACCATATATATCATATTTGCCGACAAAACAGAAATTGGAGGATATTATATGAAACGTCTGTTCACAAAAGGTCTTGCGCTAACCCTCTCTACGGTATTCATGCTCATGTCACTGGTTATAGGCAACGCAGGTTTGGCCGCCGACAGCCAGAGCGGATTAATCGCACAGTACAAATTCGACGATGATTTTAGGGATTCCAGCGGCAGCGGAAACGACGGGGTCAGTGTTGGCAATGTCAGTTTTTCAGATGGTGGTGTCACAGGCAAGTGCGCGGTCTTTGAGGGTGGGTATATTCAGATTCCCTCCAGCACATCGCTCAATCTTGGCAGCGCCTTCACCCTCTCCGCCTGGGTCAAGCTGGACACCGATGACACGGGTGCCAATCTGGATGGCACAATCGTTGCCAAAGAAAACAATGACAAAGAGAACCTTCTAAATAACTATTCGTATCATTTCATAACAAGCGGCATACACGGCGTCA